>NZ_JAMXXS010000005.1:0-126146 GCF_024129595.1 Acinetobacter lwoffii
AATCCTGGTCGTTAAAGTGTTTGTTTGCACTCATATTTTAACTGTTAGGACTCAGGTTTTTTTATTTAAAGCAAACTATGGGACAGCAGTGCATATTGCGTCCTTTTTTATTGTTCTATGACTTCGTTTACTCAGGTGTACGTACCAGACTTAAGAAGTGCAAATGACGTTCATATTGGTCAATGATGTCCTGCAATAGATCTTCTTGCGTCCACTCCATCACATCATAACCCTGCCCACCTTCTCTTAAAAAGACTTCTGCCTGATAGGAATCTACGCTCGCATTCTCCAGTTCAGACATAAAGCTTGGACTTAAAGTCTGGGTGGCATTGACCTGATAGATAAAATTAATTTCATCCTGATGATCAACACGGAGCTGTATACCGTCTTCTAGCGGGCTAATCACCACGTGTAATCGGCGCCGTTTCAATTCACTTTGAAAGCTGAGAAATGCCTTATTCACTGTATTGTGAATATACTGCTGCACCTCTTCCTGAGTGTGCGGATAATGCATAATCAGGCCTAATCGCTGTTGCCAGCTGCGCGGATTCTGGATCGCACGCGGGGTAATCCGTGCGGCTTGCAGCGCATGCATTTTGGTAACATCCAGATGTAAGGCTTTGATTAATCCCCAGCACATCAGCAGCATAATGAAGGTAAATGGCAAGGCGCTCATGATCGTGGCCGATTGCAAGGCTTCTAAGCCACCCGCCAGCAAGAGGATGATGGCTAACAAAGCCATGAGCACGGTCCAGAATAGACGCTGCCAGGTCGGTGAATTTTCACTTTTTGCTGTCAGATAATCAGTCACCAATGCCCCTGAATCGGCAGAAGTCACAAAGAACAGCATCACTAGTAAAGTCGCAATGATACTGGTTACTGAGCTAAAAGGCAGATTAGCTAAAAATTCGAATAGAGCCACAGATGAATCACGCTGAACTGCTTCTAGCAAGCTGGTATTGGCTTCATGCATAATGCTATACAGCGCGGCATTGCCCATAAAACCCATCCAGATCAGGGTAAATCCGGTCGGAATCAGCAATACACCCACGATAAATTCACGAATACTGCGCCCTTCCGAGACCCGGGCAATGAACATCCCGACAAATGGCGACCAGGAAATCCACCAGGCCCAGTACATGATGGTCCAGCCACCAATCCAGCCACTTGGCTGATAGGCATACAGATTAAAGGTCATGCTAAACAGATTAGAGACATACTGGCCGGCATTCTGAATAGTCGTCTGTAACAGATAAATACTCGGACCTGCCACAAAGACAAAGATCAGCAACAGCAGTGCAAGCACCAAATTTAGTTCAGATAAACGTTTAATTCCTTTATCTAATCCAAAAAATACGGAAGTCGCTGCCATGGCACTCACGACAATGATCAGGATCACCTGAGTGCTAGGGGCCTGTTCCACACCAAACAGGTAATTCAAACCTGAATTGATCTGTGTGACCCCGAAACCCAGTGTGGTGGCGACACCAAATACCGTACCAATGGTGGCAAAGGTATCCACGCCATCTCCAATTGGGCCATAGATCTTTTGACCGATCAGCGGATACAAGGCCGAACGGATTTTTAAAGGTAATTGATGCCGATAAGCGAAATAAGCCAGCGACAGGCCAACAAGCGTATAAATTGCCCAGGCATGTAAACCCCAGTGGAAAAAGGTCACCCGCATAGATTGCTGTGCAGCCAGCACAGTTTCCGGTTCACCGGCAGGTGGCGTAACATAATGCATCACCGGTTCGGCCACACCAAAGAACATCAGTCCAATCCCCATCCCTGCGGTGAATAACATCGCAAACCAGGAGGCACTGCTATATTTCGGTTGACTATGATCAGGCCCCAGTTTGATTTTACCCATGTCTGACAGGGCAATATAAATCAGAATGATCAGAAATAATGCCACTGACAATACATAGAACCAGCTAAAGGAATTGGTAATCCACTGGTTTATTTGCTGGGTCAGCAGTGAAAAAGCATCTGGTGCAAAGACGACTAAAGCTAAGAAAATCGCAATAATCGTGACGGTACTAATAAAAACATTTGGATTGATATTGGCAAACCAAGATGGTTTTGTGGAAGGCATACATCCCCCATTTTTAATAAATTGAATTGCCGTGAGGCTTACATCATTATTGACAAGTACAAACGATCTCGCAGAATTTACTGCTGTAATAGATACGTTTGATTTTCAACATTTTAAAATGTAAAGACGAATAAAGCAGTGAAGTTACTGTAACCCGATCATTCCAAGGGTTGTCTCTTACTCATCCGGACTTCTATGTTGATTTTCTGCACTATTTTGTTTAGGCAGATGGGAAATATAATGTAAAGCAATCAGGCGAGAAACAATCAGGGCCAAATACATCACCCCGACAAACATCTGGATAATTGCCAGCATCCGTGCCAGCGGACTGACCGGCATCACATCCGACAAGCCCGTGGCGGACTGGACACTAAAGCTGAGAAAGATCAAATCCAACCAAGGCTGATGGGCTTGCAAGTCAGGATCTGAAAAGCTGTAAGGCACCCATAACTGGCAGACACTATAAAGAAAAGCAAAGCCCCAGGCCAGTAAGGTAAATACCGCTCCAGCGGCAAAGAGTTCATCTTTGGTAAGATAGCGGTCATGGAACATATAACGCAGTAGGCCATAGGCTGCACTAAAATAAGCACCAGCTTCAAACAGGTGGGCGGTGACATGGATCCAGGTATAACGCAGTCCCAGCACAATCAGGGAGGAAAAGAGAATTGCGCCGGCGACAAAGCTGAGTCCTAAAATGGTAAACATCGGAGTCTGGCGAATGACTCTGGCAATCACCAGTAAAACCAGAACACCGAGTACCCAAGTTCCCGCCCGATAAGACACGCTTTCATAACTCAATACCGACAAGAGCAAGATCAGCAATTGCAGGCACAACAGCCATGCCGAAGGCAAATGGGTAAAGCTGTTCCAGAACTGCTGCAGAGATTGCTTCATAATGCCCTTCTTGTTGCTCTTCTTGTTACTATCTTCATGTAGGGAATACATTGTTATTGTTAACAGCTTTTAACATAGCATCCTCAAAGCCACTTGCAGATATACGATTTGTATGAAAATTACTGAAATAACACTGCACAAATCCAGCCAGCTCAATGCAATACGGCATTTATCCTAAAGAAAAAACTTGATGATATCTCCATAAAAAAAGCCCCTGACGGGGCTTTTTTAGCGTAGCGCAGATCTTAGTGATCCGATGCGCCTGAGATACCAATACCGGTTTGTGAGCGTACAAACTGCGCATCAAAGGCTTTGCGTTCTGCCTGAGCCTGTGCCGAATTATCCGTCACAGAGAACAACCAGCAGCACAAGAATGACAATGGCATCGCGAAGATTGCAGGACCATTGAACGGGTTCACTGGCGTATCAGAAATACCCAAAGTATCGACCCATACTGCTTTAGACAGCACAATCAAGGTTACTGCGGTTACCAGACCTGCAACACCACCAATCACTGCACCACGTGTCGTCAAGCCTTTCCAGAACATAGACAATACCAGTACCGGGAAGTTGGCACATGCCGCAACAGAGAATGCCAGACCGACCATGAAGGCTACGTTTTGTTTCTCGAACAGAATCCCGAGAATCATCGCGAAGATCGCAAGACCTAAAGTCGCAATCTTAGACATACGTAGTTCCGATTCAGGCGTGGTTTGGCCTTTCTTCAACACGTTGGCATACAAGTCATGCGAAATTGCTGAAGCACCTGACAGGGTCAAACCTGCAACCACTGCAAGAATCGTGGCAAATGCAACTGCAGAAATAAAGCCCATGAACAGGTCGCCGCCCACTGCATCAGACAGGTGCACCGCCGCCATGTTATTACCACCCACCAGCTCCAGCTTGCCAGTCACAGCCATTTTCGCAACATCAAGGAATTGCGGGTTGTTCGATACATATAGAATCGCACCAAAACCAATGATGAAGGTTAATAGGTAGAAATAACCAATAAAACCTGTAGCAACTACGACTGATTTACGCGCTTCTTTGGCATCTTTTACCGTGAAGAAACGCATCAGGATATGTGGTAGACCTGCGGTACCAAACATCAATGCCAGACCTAAAGAAATCGCATCAATCGGATTAGATGCCAGACTACCCGGACCCATGATTTTGGTCGCATCTGTCAGGCTCAAATCATGTACTTTTGAGTAGACACCAATCGCCTGTTCAAACATGTTGGTAAAGCTGAAGCCCACACCTTTCATAACCATGAATGCCATAAAGGTTGCACCAGACAGCAACATCACCGCCTTGATGATCTGTACCCAAGTGGTTGCCAACATACCGCCGAACATCACGTAGGCCATCATCAACAAACCAACGATCACGACTGCAATGTTATAGTTCAGACCGAATAGAAGTTTGATCAGCTGACCTGCACCCACCATCTGTGCAATCAGATAGAACGCGACCACAACCAGTGAACTTAAAGCAGCCAAGGTACGTACCGGTTTTTCCTGCAAGCGGAAAGACACTACGTCTGACAGGTTGTATTTACCCAGGTTACGCAGACGTTCTGCCACCAGGAACAATACAATCGGCCAGCCCACCATGAAACCCAGTGAATACAGCAAGCCATCAAAACCGGACAGGAATACCATCGCGGAAATACCCAGGAACGATGCAGCTGACATATAGTCACCGGCAATCGCCAGGCCATTCTGGAAACCGGAAATACCGCCACCGGCAGTATAGAAGTCTTTAGTATTGGTGGTTTGTTTTGCTGCCCATTTGGTAATAAACAGCGTAGCACCTACGAAAATCACAAACATGATAATCGCGTGCCAGTTGGTCGCCTGCTGTTCTGCTGCACCCAGATCGGGACCAGCGAATGCAACGCCTGAAGCCACTATCGTGGTCGCCAGGGCAATAAGAGAATTCCATTTCATCTTAGTGGTGTCCTTTTTCATGCGCAATCGCTTCGACTTCACGGATTGCTTCTTCAGTCAATTGATCAAGTTTGTTATTGGCAATGTAGGAATACACACCACACAAGATAAACGACAGGACAATGATACCTAGACCAAGTGGAATACCCCACGTGGTCACACCACCTGAAATTGAAGACAGTAGAAATTCTTTGTTGTAACCAACCAGCAACATGAAACCCACATAGACAAATAGCATAATGCCGGTCAACGTCCAGCTGAGCGTACTTTTCTTGCGGACCATTTCCTTGAATTTTGGATTTTGTAGAATTCGATCTACTTGTACCTCATCCATAATTACTCTCCTGTAGCCCAACCTTGGGCTGCCTATTTTTTAATTCGAATTATCACTGTTGCAAATTAACAATAATCGTAGGTGTTTGTAATTTAGACTTTGGTCGTTAAAAAATGATCAATTTAAACTGTAGCGTTCACGATGCGTTATCATAGCGGCATGCTCAGTACACATCAGGCTATATGAACAGTTGGCTCATCATAGGGGTACTCGCCCTCTATATCGCATTACTCTTTATCTGCGCTTTCTACGGGGAAAAACATGCCAGCCGGCTGAGTACCCGTGGGCGCATGCTATTGTTTAGTTTAACTTTAGGAGTGTACTGCTCCTCCTGGACCTTTTATGGCGCCACGGGTGCTGCGGTACGTGAAGGGATTATTTTCCTGCCGATCTATCTGGGTCCCCTGCTCTTCGTTGCCGTCGGCTATGACATCTGGCGCCGTCTGGGACGGGTGCGGCAGCATCATGCCATTTCTTCGATCGCTGACTTTGTCGCAGCACGCTATGGTAAAAGTGGTCCCCTCGCCTCGCTGGTAACCATTCTGGCGGTAGTGGCGATTGTGCCCTATCTGGCCTTGCAGTTACGTGCCATTGCCTTAAGTGCCGCCGTCATTCTAGAACCTTCCGCAGGTGTAACCGGCACCACCAATGGCGTGCTATTTCTGACTGGGGTTCTGGCAATACTGGCGATGATGTTTGGTACCCGGCAGATTGCCAATACCGAACAGCATGGCGGCCTGATGCTGGCCGTGGCATTTGAGTCTTTTGTCAAACTCTTCGCCCTGCTGGCAGTTGCCTGTTTCTTTATGTTTGAAGCACCAGAGAATCTGGCACAGATCAGTACCGATATCAGTACCACTTTTCATGATGTACAACTGTTTGGCGTGCCACAAAGTTTCTGGATTCAGACCCTTCTGGCGGCACTGGCGATTATTTGCCTGCCGCGCCAGTTCCATGTGGCGGTGGTTGAGCTGCGCGATGAAAAACATATCCGCGGTGCACGGCGCTGGTTCGCAGTTTACTTGATTCTGACCACCCTGGCGATTATTCCCATTGCCAGCTGGGCATTGCATGCGGCACCGCAATATTTGGCGATTCCGGATGTGGCGGTACTTTCTTTGCCACTCAGCTATAACCAGGACTGGTTAACCTTATTGGCATTTCTGGGTGGTTTCTCTGCCTCTACCGGGATGCTACTGGTATCTTCCGTGGCACTGTCAATCATGCTCAGCAATGACCTGATCATGCCGGCGTTGTGGCGTTTAAAGCTGATTTCCCGGCATGACAAACGCTTGCCGTTGGTGCTGAAATTTACCCGCCGGGTCTGTATCCTGGGTGTGATGTTGATGGGCTTCCTGTTCTTCAACTTCTTTAATGATATTGACCAGCTGTCAGTTTTTGGCCTGTTGGCGTTTAGTGCGGTGGCACAATTCGCCCCTGCCCTGATCGGCGGCCTGTACTGGCGTGGCGGCAGTAAACAGGGTGTATATGCCGGATTGTTGACCGGTTTTGCCTTGTGGGCTTATACCCTGCTGTTTCCGACCATTTTGCGCAGCCTGCCCGAAGCCTATAGCAGCTTTAGTCAAAGCCTGCTGAATCAAGGTCCTTTTGGCTGGAACTGGTTAAGACCGGAAGCCCTGATCGGTTTTGAGTCTTTTGATCCGCTGACGCATGGAGTAGTCTGGGCACTGGGCTTAAATACCCTGCTGTATATCTGGATTTCCCGTATTTTCCGTCCGAGTATTGCCGAACAGATTCAGGCCGAAAGTTTCTTCTATTATGAAACCAAGCCACTACCCTCGCAGAGTCCTTCTACCGAGGTCAGCTATTCGCATCAGGATGTCGCCCGTTTAAAAGTCGGTGATCTGATTACCCTAGCTAAACGCATTACCGGTGAAGGGCCGACCACACGCGCTTTTCAGCAATTTTGTATCCAAAACAGTGTAGAACTGAATGAAAATAGCAGCGCCAATGGCATGTGGTGGCGTTTTACCGAACAGTATCTGGCCGGCACCATCGGGGCAGCTTCGGCACGTACCCTGTTGACCACGGCCATGGTCAATAATGGCCTGGCCCTGGGTCAGGTCGCTAATATTCTCGATCAGGCCTCACAATGGCAACGTTTTAACCAGAACCTGATCATGACCATGATTGATCACATGACCCAAGGGGTCAGCGTAGTCGATGAAAACATGTGTCTGGTGGCCTGGAACAATCAGTATCTGAAACTGTTCGATTATCCGACCGATATTGTCTATGTCGGCTGTCCAATCGCAGATCTGATCCGTTATAACGCTGAACGTGGTGAGTGTGGACCAGGTTCAGTCGAAGAACATGTACGGAAACGGATTCACTGGATGCAGGTCGGCAGTGCCCATGAATTTGAACGGATTCGTAAAGATGGTCGCGTCATTCAGATGCGCGGTAATCCGATCGAAGGCGGCGGTTTCGTCACGACCTTCGCAGACATTACCGCTTTCCGTGAAAATGAAGCCGTACTTGAAGCCCGGGTTCAGGACCGTACCCAGCAGCTAGCCGATGCCTTGTCCGAGCAGCAACTGGCACGGGAACAGGCAGATAAAGCCAATATGTCAAAAAGCCGCTTCATTGCCGCTGCCAGTCATGACCTGTTGCAGCCGATGCATGCCGCACGTTTGTTCAGTACCGCACTCGAACAAAGTGTGCAAAATGACGAAGATCGTAAGACCTTGCAGCAACTGGATCGTGCCTTGCATGGCGCAGAAAGCATGCTGTCTGCCCTGCTGGATATTGCCCGACTGGAAGGCGGGACCATTCAGCCGAAACGTCAGGCTTATCCGCTGCATGACCTGCTCAGCGATTTGGAACTCCAGTTCAAATCAATCGCTGCACAACGTGGCATCAAGTTCAGTGTGCATGATGCACAGTTCTGGATTGATACCGATCCACAATGGATTCGCCGCATTATCCAGAACTTTGTCAGCAATGCGTTGCGTTATACTGCCAGAGGTAAAGTGGTGGTCGGTGTATTACGTTCGAGCAGCAGACCGAATCATATCCGTATTGGCGTCTGGGATACTGGCCCGGGCATTGCCGAAGAACAGCGCATCAAACTGTTTCAGGAATTTGAACGTTGCGGCCACACCTCGCCTTGGGGTGAACAGGGTCTGGGCCTAGGTTTGGCGATCGTACAACGCATGACCAGCATGCTGGACTATCCGGTACATGTGTCTTCTGCGCTGGGTAAAGGTTCCTGCTTTATGATTGAAGTGCCTGTGATCGAAGCACCGAAAGTGGTCGCAGTACCGGTTCAGGCCGTACCTTTAAAGAGCAAAGCCTTTAAGATTCTATGTCTGGATAATGATGAAACCATTCTGGAAGGCATGTCGACCTTATTGACCAAATGGGGTTATCAGGTGTTTAAAGCCACTGAACCTGAACAAGCAGCCATGCTGATTCAGCAGGAAAATATTCAGGTCTGGCTGGTGGATCAACATCTGAATCAGGACAAGATCGGTCTGGATTTCATTCTGGAACATCGTTCGAAGGATATTCCGGTCGCCTTGATTACCGCCGACTCCGATCCGGAATTGCCGCAACGTCTGAAAGAGTTGAACATAGTTCTGCTGAAAAAACCACTGAAACCGGCATCATTACGTTCATGGTTATCTGGACTGAAAATTTCCGACTCCTAAGTAGATAACGATCTGATCAATGCCCATTTCACACCCTGAAATGGGCATTTTTTATACTCAACTGCCACATAAACTTACCTAGCTTGCATAAAATTTATTCTAATGTGCTAAAAGCAGCAAATATGCCGAAAATACAGCTGAATAAATTGACCAAAATGCTCATTTTTTAATTCACTATGGCAAAAACTGACGAATGTATTAATGTACATGTGTACACTTGGTTACAATTAATTATCTTATTGTTTTTAATAAAAATTAAAGAGTAATTTTCCACTACTATAACTTTAGTCGTATTTTTATCCCTTGTACTTGGCTCTAAAAATAGAGGAATAAGAAACGATCAGTTTCCATCTCATGTAGCCTTAATTTTTTTGGTCGCTGATCTATTTCTGCATATCGGAGTTCTTCACATGAACATAGATCAAAACCAGGGCCTGAATCAGACCCAGCAGTTTCACCGTCAATATGGCGCCAATGCCTTATTGCCAAGCATTGACTGGGCACAGATCTTTAAATACAGCAAGCTGAATGATGCCCAGTATCAGGCACTGGAAACGCTGTATCAGAGTGCAGTACCCCTGGCACTGCAAGTCTTTGATGAATTACATTTTGATGTCTTTGAACCTTATGCCTACAAGCCGCAAGGTCTGGGACTATTTGAAAAGATTGCTGAACAGGAAGACAAGCTGATTCAGTCTTTAGAAGCTGAAACAGAGGACCTTCCAGCAAAAACCCGTCATCAGATCTGGAGCATGTTGCTGCGTGGTGGCGCGGTACTGGTCTTTAAGGCCTGGCTGGGTAAAGTCAAAAATGAAGAAGATTGTCTGGACACCAGCCAATTTGATGAGCTGTCTGATCTGTTATTTATCAAAACCTGCCCACATGAGCTGGCGCAGCGTTTACATGTCGATCCGAATACGCGCGACGAACATGTCTTCCTGATGTATGACAATGAAGTTTATCTGGATCGTTTTAACAGTCTGGAAACTGCGGCACTGTTTGTGGATCTGGGTGTATATGATGCGACTTTCCTGAGTCTGCGTGATGATCGCGTGGCGGAATATCTGAAATCGAAAGGTTATGTCACTGAAGAGCAGATTGACGAATTGCAATGTGCCTTAAATCCATTGTTTTGTGATGATTTCACCCGCAAGCAGGATTATATCGCCTAGCTGACTCAGGCCTTTGCACTCAATTTTTCAGATTTCACCCATAAAAAAAGACCTCCAAGGAGGTCTTTTTCAATTCGGCTATGCAGAACTTACATTTTGCGGTCTTCAATATTCAGTGCATTAATGGCCAATACCGCTTGTGTCCGGTTTTGTACTCCGAGTTTACGGAAGATTGCCGTCACATGCGCTTTAATCGTCGCTTCTGACACATCCAGTTCATAAGCAATCTGCTTGTTTAATAAACCTTCAGCCACCATCATCAATACCCGGAATTGTTGCGGCGTCAAAGACTGGATCCGTTCTGCCAAAGCCGTTTCATCGGCAGCACGCGGATCAAAATTCATATTGGCTGGCAGATTTGGCGGTAACCAGATTTCACCTTCCAGCACTTCACGAATCGCTTCACCGATATGGCTGGGGTGGGCAGATTTAGGAATATAGCCCATCGCACCATGTGCAATCGCACGCTGGATAATGCTGACTTCTTCATGCGCAGACACGACAATAATCGGTAAAGACGGATATTGTGCGCGGACATGCACCAGGGCAGAAAATCCGGAAGCGCCCGGCAGGTTTAAATCCAAGAGCACAAGATCAGGCTCAGGGCCATTTTCTAGACGTTCATAAAATTCATTGACTGCCGCAGTTTCATGAATCTGGGCTTGTGGCAGGCTATAACGTACAGCTTGAATCAAGGCATGACGAAATAGTGGATGATCATCAACGATTAAAATATTCATAGGCAACGTGAGAGAGATCTTGGCACGGTAACCCCTATTCTAACCACACAACCCGGTTAAGGATATGCAAGACACTACAATTTTTAAAATAATATGCAGTTTTTCTTCAAAATTGCCCATTTTTGCACTATTGCAATAATTGTTTAATTCTCATCACTTTTTTATATATCACTTATTCCTCAGTGAAAAAGCTTATCTGCATTCAATATAAATATAAATATCATAAACTTAACCCTAAATTAATTTTAAAAAATCAGGTCTTTGTCGTATATCGCAAAATCAGATAACTTTTCAGCTTTTCGTTATTTTACACGCCTTCGCTGAATCGGGATTAATAGGGACATTCCGAGATTACCCCTATTTTTCAGGTTCTAAATATGTCTAATTTTAATGCGCAAAAACCCTTAAATATTGTTGCCGTATCTGGCGGTTTAAATCATCCTTCAAAAACCGAAGCTTTGGTTCAGGCCATTCTGGATGAGCTGGGTGAAGCGACACCAATCAATGTGCATTTCATTAAATTTAGCGAAATTGGTTCGCTCTTGGGCGGTGCAATTTACCGTAATCAGTTGCCGCAACGCGTTCAGGATGATCTGGCAGCAGTAGAAGCCGCAGATGCGCTGATTGTCGGCACCCCGGTCTACCGCGCTTCATTTACCGGCCTGTTCAAGCATTTCTTTGACTTTGTCGAGCAAACGGCGCTGGTGGATGTTCCGGTATTACTGGCGGCTTCCGGTGGCAGTGACCGTCATGCACTGGTACTTGAACATCAACTGCGTCCTTTATTCAGTTTCTTCCAGGCACAGACTTTACCGATTGGGGTCTATGCCACCGACCGCGATTTCACCCCTGCATATACCATTCACAGTGAATTGCTCCGCGACCGGATTACCCTGACTGTGGCGCGTGCATTGCCGATTCTGGAATGGGCACCAGCCAAAGGTCAACGTGCCGAAGTCATTAAAGAAAAAACCATTCAAGCGAGTCAAAACCTGGGCATTAACAAACAGATCGAACAGGAAGAAGTATTACCTTCTGCAGCCGTGCCGAGCCTGGATGCCGCAGAATCGCGTTTACATAGCAAGAAAGCACCAAAGACTCAAGTGGCTTGAACACAGCATTGCAGAGGGTGATGAATATGTCGAATGATAAAAATATCGTATTTGCCTATTGGGTACCGAATGTCAGTGGTGGCCTGGTGGTCAGTAACATCGAGCAGCGTACCGACTGGAGCTATGACTATAACGTGCGTCTGGCACAAACCGCTGAACAGGCAGGCTTTGATTATGCTCTGACCCAGATCCGTTTTACTGCCGGCTATAATGCAGAAAACCAGCATGAATCGGTCAGCTTCAGTCATGGTATTCTGGCCAAAACTGAACGCCTGAAAGTCATTGCCGCAATTCTGCCGGGTCCATGGAAGCCGGCACTGGCTGCCAAACAGCTGGCGACGATTGACCATCTGAGCAATGGCCGGATTGCGATCAATGTGGTCAGTGGCTGGTTCCGCGGTGAGTTTGATGCCATTGGTGAAGAATGGCCGGAACATGACGAGCGTTATGCCCGTTCGGAAGAGTTTATCCGTAGCCTGAAAGGGGTTTGGACCCAGAATAACTTTAATTTTGAGGGTAAATATTATCAATTCAAAGACTATACCCTGAGTCCTAAACCATTGCAGAAGCCTCATATAGAAATCTTTCAGGGCGGCAGTTCCCGGGCAGCACGCGATATGGCTTCTCGTGTATCTGACTGGTATTTCACCAATGGCAATACCCCGGAAGAGCTGAAAAAACAGATCGATGATATTCGTGAAAAAGCCAAGGCTAACAACCACTCGGTGAAAATTGGTGTAAATGCCTTTGTGATTGCACGCGATAGCGAAGAAGAAGCGCAGGCTGTATTGCAGGAAATTATTAGCAAGGCCAATGTGCAGGCGGTGAAGTCTTTTGGTGAAGCCACCCGTGAAGCCGGCGCAGCAAGTCAGGAAGGTGAAGGTAACTGGGCCAAATCCACCTTTGAAGATCTGGTGCAATACAATGACGGGTTCCGCACCAATCTGATCGGGACACCGCAGCAGATTGCTGAACGGATTATCGAGCTGAAAAAAGTTGGCGTCGATCTGATTCTGTCAGGCTTCTTGCATTTTATTGAAGAAGTCGAATATTTTGGCCAGAAGGTACTGCCTTTGGTTCGTGAGCTTGAAGCACAACAGGCAACGCCTGTGCAGCAAGAAGAAGCTGAGCCCGTATAATCATTCTAATAAATCTCAGCAGATTCACTCCCTCCCTCAAGGCTCGGCTTGGGGGATTTTTTATGTGATAAAATTGTTGTCTGGCTAGGTTTAAGACCATCAATTCCTTAAAATTCTGCACTAACGACTTTCCAAGAATTTTAACAATGCAACTGATCTGGTTTCGTCAAGACCTCCGCATTCATGATCATGCCGCACTCTGGCATGCCACCCAGCAAGGTACCTGTATAGCACTGGTGGTGCTCTCTCCCGAACAATGGAAGCTGCATCAGGATGCCCGGATTAAAATCGATTTTTATCTGCGCCGCCTCGACGTCTTAAAGCAGCAGTTAGCGCAGCTGAATATTCCATTAATCATTTTAAATGTTCCCTTATGGCAAGACCTGCCGGCCGAAATGCTAAGCCTGTGCCAAAAACTGCAGATTGATACGCTACATGCCAATATTGAAGTGGGCATGAATGAACTGCAACGTGATGCACAGGTACAGCAGATGCTGGAACAGCAGCAG
The DNA here is from genome assembly GCF_024129595.1 of Acinetobacter lwoffii. Classification (GTDB taxonomy): domain Bacteria; phylum Pseudomonadota; class Gammaproteobacteria; order Pseudomonadales; family Moraxellaceae; genus Acinetobacter; species Acinetobacter lwoffii_O. The sequence continues at coordinate 13,625 of NZ_JAMXXS010000005.1, forward strand.
ATCCGGGTCGAGCTGTATCATGATCGCAGCCTGTTTCCACTGACCAGTATCCGCAATCAGTCCAATCAACCCTATCAGGTCTATAGCGCATTCAAGAAAAAGTGCTATGAGCGACTGATTCAGAATATACCGGGCTGCTATCCTGCCATTCAGCCTCAAGATCCGCTTGAATTACCAGACCAGCTGACCAGATTTGATCTGCAAAAATTTGCGGCTGATTATTCTGTCGATCATACTGCCCAGCTCTGGTCTACAAAAGATCAAGCTGCCTTTGAGCTGCTCGATGATTTTATCTTGGATAAAATGGCTCACTATAAAACCGAGCGTGATTTACCTGCAGTCGATGGTACCAGCCGCTTGTCACCATATCTGAATATGGGGATCCTCTCGATTCGCCAATGTATGCAGGCCCTATTTAAGGACGGATATTTCCAGATTGATGATATCGGTCAGCAGACCTGGCTGGATGAACTGCTCTGGCGCGAGTTTTATCTGCATACCCTGTTTGATTTTCCCCGTGTATCTAGGCATCAGCCTTTTAAAGAAAATACCGATAACATCCAGTGGCGCGATGCTCCTGAAGATCTGGCTGCCTGGCAACAAGGACAAACCGGGATTCCGATTGTCGATGCCGGTATGCGGCAAATGCGGGCCACTGGCTGGATGCATAACCGGGTGCGCATGATTACTGCGATGTTTCTATGTAAAAACCTGCTGATTGACTGGCGCTTGGGAGAAAGCTGGTTCATGCAACAGCTGATTGATGGTGATCTGGCGGCCAATAATGGCGGCTGGCAATGGTGTGCTTCGACCGGCATGGACGCCGTGCCCTATTTCCGGATTTTTAATCCAGTCAGCCAGTCACAGAAGTTTGACCCGAATGGGGATTACATCCGTCAATGGGTGCCAGAACTGACACATCTGAATGCTAAATCTATTCATGAACCCTATGCTAAAAATCCGGATCTTGCACTGGATTATCCAAAACCGATTGTGGATTTAAAAGCCTCTCGTGTAAGAGCGATTGAAGCGTTTAAGCAAATTTAAAACCAAACTTTTTCATCCCGAATAAAACAGCCTCCGATAAAGAGGCTGTTTTATTTTTAGATCAGGAATAAAAACTCGGATCAGGCACTTTTCCAGTCAGCACCCATTCCCCCACTTCCTGATATTTATAATCGATCGGGTCATGCAAGGTCTGGGTGCGGACATTGCGCCAGAAACGGTCAAGATTGAGCTTGGCCGTGGTGGCCCGTGCACCCATCACCTGGAAAATATTCTGGGTAATATAGAGAGAGATATTGGTTGCGGCAATTTTGGCTGTGGCAATGGCAACTGAGACTTCACCGCGCTGTTCGGCACTTAAATCATTCCCAAGCTCCCAGGCTGCCTGTAAAGTCTGAACCGCTTTATCTGCCAGTAAGCGTACACTTTCCAGTTGTACATAAAACTCGGCAAAATGCTTCTGGGTAAAAGGATCATTCACTGCATCGTCTGCCAGTGATTTGGACCAGGCTTTTTGGGTCTGTACGCCCTGTCTGGCGATTTCAAATGCTCCTTCTGCCACGCCCAAAAACAGATGCACGAAAATCAGCTGGGCAATCAAAGGCCGTAGACTGGAATACGGCGTACTCAGTGGACCTGGATTTAACAGCAATTCATCTTCATGAATGTTGACCTGCTCAAAATGGCTGGTACCACTGTCGGTCTGGCGTTGGCCCATATTGTTCCAGTCACCCAGAAAACTCACACCCTCTCGCTGGGTCGGAATCACACCTATCAGCAATTTTCCGGCTTCGTTATAGCCCGAACACAACAACATATCTGAATCGATCGAACCCGAGCAGAAGCTTTTATCACCATGGAAAATATATTCGTTTTCTGAAACTTTTATGGCTGTGGTACGACGATCCAGTGGATTTAGAGTATTACCCCAAAACAGATTATTTTGGGCAGTCTGTTCAAACCACGCACCATATTGTTCAGGTTGAGAAAATAATTGAACGGTCGCAATCAGCAAATGGTGAAAGCCGTAGACATGGGCCAATGAACTGTCGACTTGGGCAATGGTCTGAATGGTGCTAAAAATGGTCGGCCAATCTGCTTCCTGACCGCCATACTGCTTCGGAATAGACAGGCCAAGCAAGCCACTCTGGCGAATCAGGTCACGCTCAGCTTTGGGATTCCCCCCCTGTTTATCCCGTTCTGCTGCAGTCTGGGCGAAAGTTTCAGCCAGTTCCCGGGCAATCTCTAAGGGCAACTGATCGAGATATGATTGTCGTATATTCATTGTTTTTGGACCTATATTCAGCATGGCTTGAGCTTAGCAGATTGCAGCCTGTCACTATATCCGAAAGCATGCAGAGCTTATTCCCGATATAAAAATACCGGCGGGATGCCGGTATTGGAAAAGCTTAAATTTAAGCGTTATTACGCTGTACCTCTGCGATCAAATGATCCACCACCTGCGGTTCAGCCAGGGTTGAAGTATCTCCGAGACTATCCAGCTCATCGGCTGCAATTTTTCGCAGGATCCGCCGCATGATTTTGCCGGAGCGGGTTTTTGGCAAGGCCGGTGCCCAGTGCAAGGCGTCTGGTGTAGCCACTGGACCAAGAATCTTGCGTACCCAGCTGACCAGTTCTCCACGTAATTGATCTGAACTGGCAACATCAGCCTGCAAAGTCACAAAGGCACAAATGCCCTGACCTTTAATGTCATGCGGCATACCCACTACAGCGGCCTCAGCCACCGATTCATGCGCCACCAGTGCACTTTCAATTTCTGCCGTACCTAGACGATGTCCGGACACATTCAGGACATCATCGACACGACCGGTAATCCAGTAATAACCATCTTTATCGCGACGCGCCCCATCTCCGGTAAAATAAGTACCGGGATAGGTAGAGAAATAAGCTTCAATAAAACGCTCCGGGTCTCCCCAAATGGTACGCATCTGACCCGGCCAGGAATCCTTAATCACCAGATTTCCCTCAGCTTCACCCTCCAGTTCCTTGCCATCGGCATCGACAATAGCCGGTTGTACCCCGAAGAAAGGCCGTGTCGCAGAACCCGGTTTTAAATCAGTCGCACCCGGCAATGGTGTAATCATGAAACCGCCTGTTTCGGTTTGCCACCAGGTATCGATGACGGGACAGCGGCTTTCACCGACCACGGTGTAGTACCAGTTCCAGGCTTCCGGATTAATTGGCTCACCGACTGAACCTAAAATTCTCAGGCTACTGCGATCACTTTCCCGCACAAAAGCATCGCCCTCACGCATCATGGCGCGGATCGCGGTCGGTGCAGTGTAGAGAATGGTGACGTTATGCTTATCGACAATATGTCCGGTACGCGCCCAGCTTGGATATTGCGGTACACCTTCAAACATCACAGTGGTGGTCCCATTCGAAAGTGGCCCATATAGCACATAGGAATGTCCAGTGATCCAGCCGACATCTGCGGTACACCAGAACACATCATCCTGCTTGATATCAAACGCTTCACGGAAGGTGCAGTTGACATAAGTCAGATAACCGCCAGTGGTATGCATCACGCCCTTGGGCTTGCCGGTGGAACCTGAGGTATACAGGATAAACAGCGGATCTTCGGCATTCATCGGTTCCGGTGGGCAGATGTCATTCACTGACATAATTTCCGTGTGATACCACAGATCACGCCCTTCCTGCATTTCAATCGGGTTACCGGTGCGGTGTACCACCATTACATTTTGAATCGAGTCTGTACCTGCCAGTTTTAGTGCCTCATCGACATTGGCTTTCAGCGGAATGGCCTTACCGCCGCGCATGCCGGAATCGGCTGTAATCACCATTTTCGCCTGACAGTCTTCAATCCGGCTGGCCAAGGAATCTGGCGAGAAACCGCCAAACACCACGCAATGTACCGCCCCGATCCGGGCACAGGCCAACATGGCAATCGCGGCTTCAGAAACCATCGGCATATACAGCATGACCCGGTCGCCTTTCTGGATGCCATTTTTCTTCAGCACATTGGCAAAACGGCAGGTTTCATCATGCAGCTCGGCAAAGGAAATAATCTTGTGCCGCGAAGGATGATCCCCTTCCCAGATGATCGCCGGTTTATAGGGATGTTCTTTCAGGTGCCGATCCAGACAGTTGGCACTGACATTGAGCTGACCATCGGCAAACCATTCGATTTTAAAATCGTCTTTATTAAAACTGGTATTTTTGACTTGGGTAAAGGGCTTGATCCAGTCCAGACGTTGCGCCTGTTCTGCCCAAAATTTATCTGGCTGTTCTATAGAATACTGATAACGTTCGAAGTACTGATCTTCAAGCGTACGTGCTGTTTTTTTAAATTCTTCGGGTACTGGATAGATCTCTTGCATAGGTCACTTCCTTGATTTTGTTCTATCTCATCACGAGAGGTTAATGCTGCGTTGTTGATTGTTTTTTATGCATAATGGCAGTATGGCCTGCTTATTTCAAATCCGGCAATCATGCTTTCGTCGTAGATTATTTATACAAATTCAATCAAAATAAACCACAACTTACAGTACAGAATCTTCTGCGCAACTGTGTATGATCTGTAGCACAGCCCTTAAAAATAAAATTGACCGCTTGTGGTTATTTCATCTGATTTAGCAGGATACGCTTTATGAAATCGCCTGAATCTCCCTACTTTAACCCGCCTGCGCTGCCTGCATCGGATCATCCCTTGTCGATGAAAGGCCGCTTCGGACGCTTGAGCTTTATTGCCTGGTCGGCATTTCTGTATTTCATCTTTTTATTTGGCAGTATCGCACTGGGTCTCAGCATTGATATTGTGAATATTTCTACCCACTCCATGGATCCCAACTGGCTGATTTCACTGCAAGGCTTGGCCAGCATCGGTGTGCTGGTCATGGTTCTGGTGTATGTGTATTTCGCTTTAGTGGTGACTGTTCGCCGTTTGCATGATATGAACCGCAGTGGCTGGTGGGCGCTATTATTTTTAGTGCCGCTAGTAAACATTTTTGTATGGCTTTATATCGTTTTTGGTTCGGGCGATCGAGGCAGTAATCAGTATGGTCCGGCACGGATGACTTTGCTCTGGGAAAAAATTCTGGCCTGGCTGATGATTATCCTGACCCTGCTTAGCCTGTTGGGATCTATCGCTTTATTCAGTTATATGAGCGGTGAAGAACAGTCACCTACCCCCACGGAAATGATGCAAAAAACCACCAAATACTTTTAACAACAGTGCCGTTATTTTTAAAATTATCCACTGGTGACTTCGAGCCCTTATTAATTTTTTGCTGAACATCAGGCAAAATAGGCAAAATTTGAATTGTGGAATTTTTGTGGCAGAGCAAAACAATACCTTAAGCCAGGTAACTGAGGGCACCACGGAGTTGTTACATCAGGCAACTGAAAAAACGACCAAGACCGTGATTGAACATACCGCCAAGTATAATGATGCCTACAGCACCATTGACAAAATCATGGAGGGCTTCTGGGAGCGTGTGCCTTATTTCTGTATCGCACTGATCGTGATTACGATTTTCTGGTTACTCTCCAAAGTCTTCAAGTTTTTCGTACGTAAAACTTTGGAAAACCGTTCTTATACCCGTCAGAATCTGGTGTTGGTACTCAACCGTGTCGGCAGTACCTTTATTATTTTCTTTGGTATTCTGATTGGACTGGTGATTGCTGTTCCTGGCTTTACCCCAGGTCAGCTGATGAGTGCCCTCGGGATTGGTTCGGTCGCGATCGGTTTTGCCTTCAAGGATATTTTCCAGAACCTGCTTTCTGGCGTGTTAATTCTGCTCAGTGAACCGTTCAAGATTGGCGACGATATTATCGTGAATGGCATGGAAGGGACGGTTGAAGATATCCAAATTCGTGCGACCTTTTTACGCTCACCGGATGGCCGTCGTATCGTCATTCCGAATGCAACGGTCTACACCAGTGCGGTCACGGTGAATACTGCCTATACCCGTCGCCGCTGCGAATTCGTGGTTGGTATCGGCTATGAAGATGACATCCAGAAAGCCAAGGACCTAATCACCGCTATTTTAGATAAAGATCCAACCATCCTGAGCCAGCCTGGCTTTAGTGTCAACGTCACGGCGCTGGCTGACTTTTCTATTACCCTAAAAGCCTTCTGGTGGGTCGATACCACTGAAACCGGCACCGGAACTTCAATCAGTGCGGTGCAGGAACGGGTGATTCAGGCTTTTGCCGAGCATAATATTTCGATTCCGTATCCGGTACAGGAAGTCAAAGTCTACCGCGGCGAAGGCAATGATGATGCCTCAGCCCGCGCTAAACAGACGACCTAAAACATAGGGAATCACAGTTTCTGTACGAATAATACGGTTGCCCAGACTCACAGCCTGACAGCCGTTTTTTATGAGTAAATCGACTTCATATGGAATAAATCCGCCTTCCGGACCAATAACAATCGTACAGGGATGCTCAATCGCAAATGGCATCGCCTGCTCTGCATAAGGATGTGCCACATAAGCCGGGCAATCTGTACTAATCAAACCCGGCAAGATATCTTCAACAAAGGGTTTAAAACGTTTATACAGCTCGATTTTTGGAGCAACCGTATCCCCTGCCTGTTCTAGCCCCAATTCGATATAATGATTTAACTGCTGTAAAAATGGAGTTTGCCAATAACTTTTATCGACGCGGTAGCTATGCAGTAAAATGATTTTTTCAACACCCAAGGTGACACTGTCCATGATCAGACGGCGCAGCACTTTCGGACGTGGCAAAGCAACAATTAAAGTCACTGGCAATTTTTCTGGAACAGCTTCTTCTTGTAGTGGTTTTAGCCACACAGCTTTTTCAGAGATTTCAATAATTTCAGTTAGGTAGCGCTGACTTTCTCGAATTCCGACTTTTAAAGTATCTCCCACTTGAATCTGCACATGCTGCTGTAAATGTTCCAGTTGCCGAGTTGAGGTAATGGACCAAAGTTCAGTTTCGGTTTGGCGTGGATCAAGCAGGATGATGTTCATAAAAAAGAAGACCAAAAAAATATGATATATCCCTCTATTGGCTAGAGGGTGGCGACAGGGATGTCGCCAATTTCACTGTGCTGCAGGGATGCAGCATCAGTGAAATAAAGGGCTTTTGTCTTGCAGGGTATGCCCTTCATGGCCCGACAAAAGTAAGGTAATCACTTTGAAAAAGAAATACAAAGAAATACTAAGCCAAATCGAAACTCGGTTATTGTAGGACAAGCCTTAAATAAAGCTCTATAGTGACTTATCATCGTGTAGGCTTCTCCCTACTTTTTACAGCGTAAAAGTAGGCAAAACGCTTTTGTTAGGTTGATGATACTTCCCTGTATCATCAGCCTAACGACGGCATCCCTGCCGTCTTGGTAAATCCAATATCTGTTACTTATCAAGGTAAATTAAAGATACTGATCAATCACCTGAATATGCTTGGCAAGCGATCCTGTATTTAACTGCATAATTTGCTGCGCTGCCGCATTCAAGTTTTCCGCCTTAACCTGATCTTGCAAAAGTTCCAGTAATACTTCTGCAGCCTGCTGGGCATTATGTACTACTGCGACTGCATCCGATTGAACAAACTCATCCACGATGGTCTGAAAATTAAAATAGTTTTTGCCTAAAACAGTCGGCACATTCAGCGCAATCGGCTCCAGAATATTATGTCCTCCACCTGGCTCATTTAAAGAACCACCGACATAACAGGCCTGGCTCAAAGCATACCAGAGCCACATTTCACCCATCGAATCGGCCAAATAAACCTGGGTATCTGCTTCGATACGTTGCCCTAAACTACGACGCTGAGTTTTTAATCCCAAAGACTGTGCAGCCTGGAACACCTCATCAAAACGTTCCGGATGGCGCGGTACCACAATACAGACCAAATATGGATCAGCTTCTAAAGCAGCTTTTAAAGCACTCAGAATTTCTTTTTCTTCAGGAGCATGAGTACTAGCTAACGTGACGATCTTTCGCCCCCCTAACTGCCACTCCTGTGTCAATTGATCTGCCTGCTGGATAAAGCGCTCGGGCGCAGTAATATCAAATTTGATATTGCCCAAAACCTGGGTTTTTTCGGCTGCTATTCCTAACTGGATATAACGTTGCTGGGTGGCAATATCCTGTGCCAAAAGCTGGGTTAACTGCTGTAGCATGCCGCGAGTCAGACCTTTGACCTTGGTATAACCTTTGGCAGATTTTTCAGACAGACGCGCATTCAACAATACAGTTGGCACATTAAACTGGGGTGCCTGATCCAGCAGATTAGGCCAAAGCTCAGTTTCCATCAGCAATAAAAGTTTCGGCTGATACTTTTGATAAAATTCACGAATTAAAGTTTTCTGGTCAGCAGGCAAATACACGGCTTGAAACAAATCGAGATAAGGCGCTTTTAAAAAAAGTGATTTAGCGCGTGCCTGACCGGTTTTGGTGGTATTGGTGACCAACACCGGATGGCCAAGTTTTAAATAATGTTCAATTAACGGTTGAGCCGCATTGGTTTCACCCACCGACACCACATGAAACCAGATGGCATGCAGGTTTTTGGGTGGCTGAAACGGGCCGAAACGTTCTGTCAGTTCTTGTTGTAATTGTTCAGGATCGGTCGCACGTTTACGGATACGCGATTGATATAAGGGTTTAACCAGCGCCAAGGCTGCGTTATACCAAAATGGAGTGGCCACATTGCGCCCCTGTCCAAAGATTCAATGGGCAGAATATAGCAGAGCCACATCAACATGTTAATCAATGTGGCTCATTTTTAGATTATTCTACTGTAGTTAAAGCTTCTGCTTCAGCCAATGTCGGATAATCAATATAGCCTTCCGCGACATTGGTTCCGATCATATTTTCCAGCTTCAGTTCATTCAGCGGCGCATCTTCGAGCAGACGTTCGTATAGATCCGGATTGGCAATATACGCCTTACCAAAAGCCACCGCATCAGCCTTGCCTGAAGCCAGTAATTCAATGGCATCTTCACGACTTAGTTGCATATTGGCAATATAAGGCACTCCATTTGAGCGCTGTTTCATATATTCAGAAATACTGTCTTCTGCCAGATATTCACGGGTAAAGAAGAAGGCAATCTTGCGCTTACCCAGCTGCTCCATGGCATAGCCAAATGTTTCACGTGGATCATTGTCGCCCATGTCATGATCATCACAACGCGGCGCAAAATGCACCCCTACACGATCTGCGCCCCATACTTCAATCAGTGCATCAGTTGCTTCTAGCAGGAAACGTGTACGATTTTCCACTGAACCGCCGTATTCATCTTCACGCTGATTGGTTTTGCTTTGCAAGAACTGGTCAATCAGATAACCATTGGCAGCATGTAATTCAACACCATCAAAACCGGCTTCTTTAGCACGAATCGCGGCTTGCTTATATTGCTCGGTAATGGCATGAATTTCCGAAATTTCCAGCGGACGCGGCAACACATAAGGACGTTTTGGACGTAACAAGCTGACATGACCCGCCTGTTGTACTGCACTTGCAGAGACTGGTGTTTCACCATTTAACAGATCCGGATGCGATACACGACCAACATGCCAAAGCTGGGCAACAATCAGACCGCCCTTCTCATGAACCGCTTGAGTAACCTTTTTCCAGCCTTCGACCTGAGCATCGGTAAACAATCCTGGAGTATTTAAATAGCCATTGGCTTCTTCAGAAATCACTGTGGCTTCAGAAATAATCAGGCCAGCACTTGCACGTTGCGCATAGTACTCAACCATCATTGGGGTTGGAACGCGATCAGCAGTTGCGCGGTTACGGGTCAGCGGCGCCATGATGACACGGTTTTTAAGCTCTAACGCACCGAGCGTTAAAGGAGAATTTAATTCAGCCATCGTTACTCCCACCTGTTAAAGGTGTTGTTGTAGGTGTTCGATAAATTGTTGAATCAAAGTTTCATTGCGGGAGAAATATGACCACTGTCCATGCTTGGTCGCAGTGATCAGGCCAGTCTGCTGTAACACCGACAGGTGATTGGACATGGTGGACTGGGAAACCTGGCCCAAACGTTCAATTTGACCTGCACAGACCCCACGTTGAAAGCCACCACACTCTTCCGCAGACAGATATTGCTCCGGAGATTTTAACCACTCCAGAATTTGTCGACGGGTCGGATTGGCTAAGGCTTTAAAAATTAGATCAAGGTCCATAGGCACATCACAATCAGTGGCGCAACGAAACTTTATTCAGCATCTGCGACCATTATATCGTATTTTTACGATTTATATATCGAATAATTTAGATATAAGAGTCACAATCTGTACAAGCTTGGTTACGCCAGCTATTTAAACAACTTCTTACAAGCCCTGTTTCAGGCTTGCTTCGATAAATTTGTCCAGATCACCGTCCAGAACTGCGCCAGTATTGGAATTTTCCACACCTGTACGCAAATCCTTAATACGTGAATCATCCAGGACATAAGAACGGATCTGACTACCCCACCCAATGTCAGACTTGGAATCTTCCAGTGCTTGTGCCGCTTCGTTACGTTTGCTCATCTCGAGCTCATAAAGTTTGGCACGTAACTGCTTCCAGGCGTGGTCACGGTTGGCATGTTGTGAACGCTGGTTCTGACAGGCCACCACAATTCCGGTCGGTGCATGGGTTAAACGCACGGCAGAATCTGTTTTGTTAATATGCTGACCACCCGCCCCTGATGCACGGTAAGTATCGGTACGAACATCGGACGGATTGATTTCAATTTCGATATTGTCATCTACTTCAGGTGAGACAAACACGGCAGAAAATGAGGTATGACGACGGTTGCCCGAGTCAAATGGTGATTTACGCACTAAACGGTGTACACCAGATTCGGTACGTAACCAGCCATAGGCGTACTCACCTTCCACACGAATCGTCGCAGATTTAATCCCGGCAACATCGCCATCAGATTCTTCCATCACTTCTGCTTTAAAGCCATGACGTTCAATCCAGCGTAGATACATACGTAGCAACATAGACGCCCAGTCCTGTGCTTCTGTACCGCCTGAACCAGCTTGAATTTCAAGATAGCAAGGGTTTGGATCCATCGGATTATTGAACATACGGCGAAATTCAAGCTTGGCCAGTTCTTCTTCAGCCGTGCTCAGTTCAGCCTGTACGTCTTCTAGCAAGCTTTCATCATCCGCTTCAACCGCCAGATCAAGCAAAGCCTGTGCATCTTCAAGCTGGGTACTTAAGCGATCCAGCACATTTAATACATTTTCAAGCTCGCCTTTTTCTTTGGCCATTGCTTGAGCACGACTCTGATCATTCCAGATCGTTGGATCTTCTAATTCACGCAGGACTTCTTCTAAACGCTCTTTTTTCAGATCGTAGTCAAAGATACCCCCGTAGTGTTTGACCACGTTCGTTTAAGTCTTTTAATTGGTTTAGATACGGATTAATTTCCACGTGAATTACTCTCAATCAAAATTAGGCACAAAATTCTTAGCCCGATATTATAGCACAGTCTATTTCCGCTATTTTAACGATCCATTCAGTCTAAAGCTCGAATATCTTGAGCATTTAGACCTGTATTTCCCTCACCCAATTTTCAACATCTCATAGACTCTTTTGCGTCTTTTTATCGGAAATTTTTATCGGCTTTTTAGCCCCGTTTTATGACCGAAATATAATTTTGTAATTGATTTTATAATTTAGGATTTCTTATTGTTCTGTATAAAAAATCAGCGAATTCAATAGATTCCACAATATCTACACACTTTTAATAAAACACTACATTATAAATTTAATTTTATTATTCAGTCACTTGTTCAGCAAAAATTACACAAGATTACGCTATTCACATTACTGTAACTTTCCTTTGATTGACGATCTTTGGAATTGCTCTAGACTGAAAGTTGTAACAAAAAGTGTAATGTTTTTAACTCACGATTTGAGGGGTAGTAACCATGAAAAAATTAGCGATTGCTTCGGCACTACTTTCAGCAATAGCAATGACTGGTACAGCAGCACATGCTTACCAAGCAGAAATTGGTGCATCAGCAGGAGTGTTTGATCCTGACAACGGTGGAACTAGCGGTTCTTTCGGCGTTGATGGTACATATTACTTCAATCCAGTTCAAACACGTAATGCACCATTAGCAGAAGCAGCATTCCTTGATCGTGCTAGCAACGTGAGTGCGCAATATCAATATAATGAAATTGGTGATTCTGAAGCGCATCGTTATGGCGTAGGTGCAGAGTACTTCGTACCGAATTCTGACTTCTACTTAAGCGGTAACGTCAATGGCCATGATCTGCAAGACAATGATGATGTAGAAAATGATTTAACCACCTATGCAGCTGAAGTCGGTTATCTGCCAGCGCCAGGTCTATTGATTGCGGCGGGTGTAAAAGGTTGGGATAACGACAATGATGATGGCGTAGATCCAACATTGCGTGCTAAATATGTCACTACACTTAGCAACGGTAAAGACATCAACCTGGAAGCAGGTGCAGCGTTTGGTGATTTAGATGAATACAATCTGGCAGCAGATTATTTCATCGACAAAACCTTGAGTGTCGGTGCTGATTATCACAACAATGATATTACCGACAAGAGCGAATTTGGTATCAATGCACGTAAGTTCATTAACCAGCAAGTGAGCTTAGAAGGCCGTGTCGGCTTTGGTGAACAGTTTAACAATGACTACAATACCTTTGGTGTAGCAGCGAAGTACCGCTTCTAATCTAAAACCAAAAATTAGTCATTCATAGAAAACCCATCCTCGGATGGGTTTTTTTATTGCACTCTTAACAAGCATTTAGGTATTTTTGCACATTGACGGGGCGAATATAAACTGTACAATTTGTTACAACTGTTCATCAAACAGTCATATTTTTATAACAAAGAGAGAAATCTAAATGCTTAAGAAACTTGCTCTTGCTACAGCGCTTCTTGCTGGCCTGGGAACTGCACATGCTTACCAAACTGAACTTAATGTTGGGTATGAAAACACTGACTTTGAAAATAATCTAGGTGGATTTGAACTTGACTCTGATGGGGATTTATTTTTTGTTAACGGTAAATACTACTTAAATACCGTAAATACTAAAAATGCTCCTCTAGCTGAAGCTGCCTTTTTAAATAAAGCTAGTAATATTGGTTTAGGATACGTTAATGCTCAAAATGAATTGAGCGAAGCTGGTATTAATGCAGAAGAAGAGTTTGAGATTATTGGTATTAATGGTGAATTCTTTATTCCTAATTCTCAATTTTATATCGCTGGTAGTTTAAACCAAGTAGATTATACAGCTAGCGTACGTGCTCCTGGATTAACTTCTGAAGAATCTGATGACACTACTGGCTATTCTTTAGAAGCGGGTTACCTACCAGTTAATGGATTATTATTGGCTCTAGGAGTTGCTAAAGAAAGTGTAGATCCTATGCTTGCTTCTAAAATTGGATTTGCTAGCACCCTTGGTTACGGTGTAGCTGTAGGTGAAGACACCGCTGTTTCTTTGCGAGCTAAATATGTGACTCAAATTGGTAATCATTTTACTAATTTCGAGGGAGTAACATATTTCGGTGATGAAACTGCTTATCGCTTAGCTGCTGATCTTTATATTGATCCTACACTTAGCGTTGGTGTTTCTTTTGCTGACTCTACTGCTGATGAATCAGATACTATTTTTAGTGTTCGTGCACAAAAATTCTTTACACCTGTTATTGCGGCTGGTGTGAACTACACAACCACTGACAGTGCTGACTCTTTCGGTATTAACGGTACTTTCCGCTTCTAATCTCTCCAATTAAAAGCAAAAAAACCGCTCACTCGAGCGGTTTTTTTTATGGCCTATTGTTCTAAATGGATAATCCGCATTTGCAGACTGACATTGCCATTAAAGACATTTTTATCCAGCTCGTAGACCAAGCGTGTATCTTTCATCGGATCGAAGTCATATTTATCGGCTGCATTGAAGGCGATGGCATCAATGATCTGACCATTTTGCAAAGCCACACGTAATTTAAGATGCACATCTTTGAGCCAGCGATAGTCCATGATTTTAAATATACCGTCAAAAATCGGTTGGGGAAATTTTTGCCCCCATGGGCTTAAATTCTGCAATAAATCGACTGTTTCGATCTGAAAAGCAGAAGCTGGCAATTCTCCATCCGTCCATAAAGTCGCAGTAAATAAATCCTTGTCCATCGCAGCAATCAGTGCTTCAAAGATCTGCTTAAATTCAGCGAAATTTTCTTTTTTCAAGGTTAAACCCGCTGCTGCCGCATGTCCGCCAAAATGACTAACTAAATGTGGATATTGCTCGGCCACCTGTTCAATCGCATCCCGGATATGAATCCCTTCAATCGAACGTGCAGAACCCTTGATATGGATCCCGTCTTCATCGGCAGCAAAAACAATACTGGGGCGATGAAACTGTTCTTTCAAACGGCCTGCCACAATCCCAATCACACCCTGATGCCAATGCGGTTCGAACATGATCAGCGCAGCAGGTAATGCCGTCGCATCTAACTGGATTTTCTCAAGTTCGTTTAAAGCGTCCTGCTTGATTTTGCCTTCCACCTGACGGCGCTCGACATTAAGCTGATTCAGCTGTTCAGCCAGTGGATAGGCCATTGCTAGATCAGGAGCCAGCAGACATTCGATGCCGATGTCCATGGTTTCCATCCGTCCAGCCGCATTAATTCGCGGGCCCAGAACAAAACCGAGATCTTGGGCTTTTAGACCAGCAGGGTCACGTTTGGCAATATCCAGCAGTGCACTGATTCCTGCACGGCACTGCCCTTGCTGAATGCGTTTCAGACCTGCATCAACCAGAATCCGGTTGTTATAGTCCAGACTGGCGACATCGGCATAGGTACCGAGCGCTACCAGATCAAGATAATTGGTAATTACCGTACAGGATTTCCCCAGTTTCTTGCGATGGGTCGACAGATTGGCCAGCACATAAAACGCCACGCCCACCCCGGCCAAGGCCTTGCTCGGGAAATCGCAACCGAGTTGATTCGGATTAACCACCGCTTCGGCTTTTGGTGTCGGCTTGGTCGTTAGATGATGATCGGTAATGATCACCTGCATGCCATGATCTTGTGACTGTTTGACTCCGTCATGGCTGGAAATGCCATTGTCCACGGTAAGCAGTAAATCAGGTGTGAAACTGACAAAGGCCAGATCTGCAATTGCGGGCGTCAATCCATAACCATATTTAAAACGGTCTGGTACCAGATAATCGACCTTTGCACCCATATCACGCAAAGCCAGAACCATGAGTGCAGTACTGGTCGCACCATCGGCATCATAATCACCGACGATCACGATTTTCTGGCCACGATCAATCGCCTGATCGATCAGTTGAATCGCTTCAGGCAACCCCTTCATGGTCGGTGCCAGCAGATGCTTCAGCTTAAGCTCAAGTTCCTGCTCGGACTCTACCCCACGCCGGGCCAGAATTTCAGCCACAAATGCCGGCACACCCTGAAAATTTTCAGGACGGGTTAGCAAGGGTCGTTGTTTGATTTCCAGTTTTTGCATGGTTATGGCATTAAGCGCTCTAAAGTCCAGCCATCATCGCTTTTGCGATAACTTAAACGATCATGCAGACGATTCGGACGGCCCTGCCAGAATTCATAATAATCGGGTTCAAGACGATAACCGCCCCAAAATACCGGTTTATCCAACTGTTGCTGATTGGCAACCTGGGTATGCAAATCCCAAAAACGTTGCTGCAATTCCTCACGACTAGCCACGATGCCACTTTGCGGGGTACTGATATGCGCGGCAATCTGGCTTTCGCGTGGACGTTTATGATAATAGTCGGTCGATTCTTCTTCCGATATTTTCTTTACACGACCCGAAATACGAATCTGACGTTCCTGATCCTGCCAGTAGAACAACAGTTCGGCATAAGGATTTTTAGCCAGATCTAAACCTTTTTGACTATCATAGTTGGTATAAAAATCATACCCTGCGTCAGTCGCTCCACGCAGCAATACCGTACGCACATGCGGACGGCCTTGTGCATTGGCTGTTGCCAACGACATGGCATAGGGCTCGTGCAATTTTGCTTCCAGTGCATGGTTAAACCATTGCAAGAACTGCATATGCGGATTCGGATTGACTTGCTGTTCCTGTAACTCGCCTTTTTCATAATTCAGGCGTAGTTCACTTAGATCCTTGATCAGATCACTCATTATCTATGTTCCCGTTAAGCTGCATTGGCACGCACAGCATCTGCCAGGCTGTTTGCAAGTGTGGTGACTTCAGCCAGATCATCGCCTTCGACCATCACACGAATGACAGGTTCTGTGCCGGATTTACGAATCAATAAACGGCCACGGCCTTTAAGCTGCTGTTCGGCTTTTTCAAATTCAGCTGCCAGTGCAGGCACTGAATAAGGATCAAACATGGCATTTAAACGTACATTGACCAGGACATTTGGCAACAGTTTAAAGTCAGCCACAAGTTCATGCAGGGCTTTTTTCTGTTCAACCATCACCGTTAATACCTGCAAGGCGGCAATAATCGCATCGCCTGTGGTGCTCTTGTCCAAAGTCAGAATATGACCTGAAGGCTCACCACCAATGGTCCAACCATTTTCTTCCAGGCCCTGCAATACATAACGGTCGCCGACTTTGGCACGTAATAACGGCACTTGTGCTTTTTCCAGCGCCAGTTCCAATGCCATATTGCTCATTAAGGTACCCACAATACCTGAAGGTTTTTTCGAGCTTTGAGTCGCAAGAATATAAAGAATATGGTCGCCATCAATCAGATTACCGGCTTTATCTACGAGAACCACACGGTCGGCATCTCCATCAAAGGCAATACCCAAATCCGCTTGATGTTGAACCACAGCTTGTTGCAAGCTTTCCGGATGGGTTGAACCACAGCCCTCATTAATATTTAAACCGCTCGGCTCATTGTGAATCGCAATCACACGTGCACCCAGTTCACGGAACACTGCAGGCCCCACGTTATAGGCTGCGCCATTGGCACAATCCACCACAATGGTGAGTTCATTCAGATCCAGATGATACGGGAAAGTCGATTTACAGAATTCAATATAGCGACCGTTGGCATCTTTAACCCGAATACTTTTACCCAGATTCGCCGTATCTTCAATCACAAAATCTTTTTCAAGTTCCTGATTAATTTCGTCTTGTAAAGCATCTGGTAGTTTTTTACCTTCCGCAGAGAAGAATTTAATGCCGTTATCAAAATACGGGTTATGCGAAGCGGAAATGACAATACCCAAGCTGGCATGTAAGGCACGGGTCAAGTGAGCAATCGCCGGTGTCGGTAGTGGACCTAAAAGATGAACATAAACGCCAGCGGCATTTAAACCTGCCTGCAAGGCTGCTTCCAAGATATAGCCAGACAAACGGGTATCTTTACCCAGAACCACCAATGGTTTGGATTTTTTACTATGACGTTTTAAAACTTTACCAGCCGCAAATCCTAGTTTCAGGGCAAACTCAGGGGTAATCGGCAATTCGCCAAACTTTCCACGAATACCATCCGTACCAAAATAACTCATCTTTATCTCACTTCTTAGCGGATGATTGATATCACCCATTTTTTTCCTTGAGTCACACTTTACACCAAAATAAAAAAGCCGTCATTTGCATGACGGCTTTTTAAAATTTTAAATCACGAGAGATTAACCCACGCGATAGTTTGGTGCTTCTTTGGTAATGGTCACATCATGTACATGCGACTCAGACATACCGGCAGAAGTGATTTTCACAAACTTGGCATTCTGACGCAGATCTTCAATCGTCGCAGAACCGGTATAACCCATCGAAGAACGTAGGCCGCCCATCATCTGATGTACGATATTACCCATTGGGCCTTTGTACGGTACACGACCTTCAATACCTTCAGGAACCAGCTTCTCGGCACCGGCCTTGGAGTCCTGGAAGTAACGGTCAGCAGAACCTGTCGCACCCGCCATCGCGCCCAATGAACCCATACCGCGATAAGCCTTGTAGTAACGGCCCTGGAAGAATTCAACTTCGCCTGGTGCTTCTTCAGTACCGGCCATCAATGAACCAACCATAATCGTGCTTGCGCCCGCACCAATCGCTTTGGCCATATCGCCAGAGAAACGAATACCGCCATCTGCGATCAAAGGAATCTGATCTTTCAGCGCATTGGCAACAGAATCAATCGCAGAGATCTGTGGCATACCAATACCCGCCACAATACGCGTGGTACAGATTGAACCAGGACCAATACCAACTTTAACGGCATCCGCACCTGCATCAAGTAACGCCAGCGCAGCATCACCTGTCGCGATGTTACCGCCAATCACCTGAACTTGTGGATAATTGGCCTTAACCCAACGTACACGCTCGATCACACCTGCAGAATGGCCATGTGCAGTATCAACTACAATCACGTCCACACCTGCATCAACCAAGGCTTCTACGCGGCTTGGCGTTTCTGCACCAGTACCAACCGCAGCACCAACACGCAGACGACCTAGATCATCTTTACAGCTGTTTGGATACAATTCAGCTTTACGGAAATCGGTTACCGTAATTAAGCCTTTCAGCTCTTGCTGATCGTTGACCACCAATACTTTTTCAATACGGTGCTGTTGCAATAAAGCTTGGATATTTTCTTTCGATTCGCCTTCACGAACTGTCACCAGACGATCCTGACCAGTCATGATATTGCTGACTGGCTGCTCAAGATTGGTTTCAAAGCGTGTATCACGACCTGTCACGATACCCACCACTTTGCCGTCTTTCACAACAGGCACACCACTGATATTATTGGCTTGAGTCAGCGCAATCAATTCACGTACTGTGGTCTCAGGAGTCACTGTAATCGGGTCTTTAACCATACCCGCTTCGAATTTTTTCACACGGCGCACTTCTGCAGCCTGAACAGCGATATCCATGTTCTTGTGCAAAATACCGATACCACCATTTTGCGCCATTGCAATTGCCATACGGGACTCAGTCACCGTATCCATTGCTGCGGATACAAGAGGAATATTCAGGTTAATGCCACGAGTTAAACGTGTCTTTAGGGAGACATCTTTTGGAAGAACAGTAGAATAGGCAGGGAGTAATAGGACATCATCGAAGGTTAACGCGTCTTGAACGATGGTCAACATAACAGTCTCACTGGTAATTTCCGTGCACTATTATAAACAAATATCGGCTTAAATTTCATTGCAATTGCAAAATTATTTTTTTATTCAAGCTTTGTACACGCAGATCTATGTGGGTGCTAAAACAGTATCAATAATACCTCTGATAATGAAGTTCCCTATTTTAAATATACCCCGATCATTTTAATGGAGTGAAAAGCAGAGCCTAAGCTCTGCTTTGGGTGGATTTAGCTGACATATTCAAAACTGTCATCATTGTCGGCTTTATCAGTTTCAATCTGGACAAAGGGCAACATATTGTGTGCTACACGTGCCTTATTGCATTGCTCATCGGCAATTTGCACTTCTTTGCAGGATGAACTGCGCTGCTCATACATGCCGCAGCTGACCTGCTGGCCGATGGTACCATCAAGTGCGATACAGCGTGGATTTTTTTGATTGGTTCCAGCCATACATGAATAGACTGCTGTCACAGGTTCGGTATAGTGCTCAGGCATATGAATACCTTCAGCCCAATAGAACGAAACCCTGAAATAGGCGCAGCACGCCCCGCAGCTTAAACACGCATCCGGTTTTGGAACTTGAGACAACATTTCTTATAAGTTCTCGTCATCAAAAAAAAGTTTTTTGGAGAAGAAATATAAAAAATGTTGTTTTTCCACACAAGAAAAAAATTATTTTTTGTGTGAACTATTCAGGACAGGTAAAAACCGTTTCATCCATCAGGTCAGTGCCGCATTCCAATGTTTCAATCCAGTCCAGAAACTGATTAATCTGCTCTTTGCCTATAAATGGTGTGCCATGCTGCGGCACGATCATCTCGATCTCCATGCTGCGTACCATTTGCACCCAAAGACGAATGACCTTGTTATTGCACATATAGCGTTGATGGAAGCTTTTCATTTTCGGAATATGCGCGGCAAAATTTTCTAGTGGCTTGGCGGCATCTTCGACCATAGACGCGCCCATATCACCTGAAAATAAAATCTTGGCAATCGGATCATAAAACTGGAAATTCCCCACCGAATGCAGAAAATGCGCCGGCACCGCCACAATATGAGATTGGCCCAGTGGAATGATTTGACCATGATCCGGAAGCTCCACCAGACGGTCCAGCCAGTTGCCTTTCATCCGGTCACTCATAAAGGCCGAGTTTAAGTGCGGCAAGAAGCGCGCCCACAGCTTGGATGCCACCACTTTGGCCTCCGTATAGACCAGCCAGCGCGGCATCGAGGTGATGATATCCGGATCCTGGTGCGAGGCCATGACATAATCCAGATTGGTCAAACGGGTATATTTATTCAGCTCCATAGTCAGCGGCACATAGGTTAAATCACCACCCGGATCAAGTACCGCTGCGCGCTCATGATCAATGATCAGAAACTGGTTTGCCTGAACGCCTTCACCTTTAACCAGACTGGTAAAACTGATGCACTTATGTGTCCCGTTATCAAACAGGACCTGTGATGTGGTGCGTTCAAAAGCCATGTAAATTCCCCAATTTATAATAAAAATAACGTTTTATACCCGTATAAAATATAAGGAATTAATCAAACTTACAATCAATAAAACTAGCCATATCACACTATTTACCAAGGTTTTGAGAGAATTTTAACCATAAAAAATCCTGAGTTTTTAGCTCAGGATTCATGTAATTTATTATTTTATGATTTAAAAGAAATAATGTTGAGCCAGTGTTGCGACACCAATCACCAGGAAAATCGCCGCCCCAATTTTATGAATCAGGCTGATCGGGAGTCTGTTCGCCAGCTTATCTCCCAAAAACACTGCAGGTGCATTGGCCAGCATCATGCCCAAAGTGGTCCCGAGCATCACCCAGAATACGCTATCAAAACGTGCTGCCAATGCGACCGTAGCAATCTGGGTTTTGTCACCAATTTCTGCCAGAAAGAATAAAATAAAGGTTGCGCCAAAGACACCGAATTTTTGCCATTTATTGATACTGGCATTTTCATCCCCGAGTTCATCCGGAATCAGCATCCAGACTGCCATCGCGATAAAGCCAATCGAAACGATCCACAGCAGTACTTCCGGCCCAATCACTGTGGTTACCCATTGTCCCAATACTGCAGAAAGGCCGTGGTTAATCAATGTCGCCAATAAAATAGCAACTAAAATAGGAACAGGTTTGCGAAAGCGTGCGGCAAGCAGCAATGCCAGCAGTTGGGTTTTATCACCCATTTCAGCCAGTGCTACGATTGCAGTCGACAGTAAGAATTCATACATGAGGTCTTTCTCTGGCTAGCATCCAATACCAATGACTCACCGCTCCTGCTAGCCAAAATCTGCAGAGTGGTAAATCAAAGGTCTTGCCAACAAAAGAAAGCTTGGAAAAGCTGACTTGGTTCTTTGCTATGATGACCATGCCCGGTTGAGCAAATATGTTGACCATCACCCTTCTGCTTTGCGCAAAAGGCGGCTACTCCCCAATGAAGTGCGCCAAGTATAGAATCAAATAGATTATTTTTCAATGCAGCAGCAAAAAACCCTGCCGAAGCAGGGTTTTCTCTTTACACCCTCTTTATATTTCTCCCAGAGAGAGAATAAAGGGCATATACATGATTTTTTAGATCAATAAAGTACGGATATCTTTGAGCAGCTTGGTCAGCTTGTTGGTGAAACGAGCAGCATCTGCACCATTGATCACACGGTGATCGTAGGACAATGAAAGCGGCAGCATCAAGCGTGGATCAAAGCCTTCACCATTCCAGACCGGCTGCATGGTTGCAGGTGAAATACCCAGAATCGCCACTTGCGGCCAGTTCACCAATGGCGTAAATGCTGTACCACCAATTGAGCCCAGGCTGGTGATGGTAAAGTTCGCACCTTGCAGGTCTTTCGGCGACAATTTCTTGTCACGCGCTTTTTGACCCAAGGTTCCTAGCTCAGTGGCAATCTGTTTAATTGACTTCTGATCTGGATGACGCAGTACAGGCACGGTCAAACCATCTGGCGTTGCGACCGCGATACCCATATGGATCTCGTTACGTAGCAATACTGACTTACCATCATCGGCCAAGTGACCAGCAAATTCACGCTCTTCTTTTAACAAGTGCGCAACCGCTTTGATGATGAACGCCATAATGGTCAGGCTCAGGCCTTCTTTTTTGAAGTTGCCTTTCAGTTCATTACGCCATGCTTCCAGTTCAGTAATATCCGCTGCATCAAACTGGGTCACTTGCGGAATGAAATTATTCAGCGACAACTGTGGAATAGACACTTGTTGCAAGCGCGTCAAGGCTTTCTCTTCCACACCACCAAAAGCGCTAAAGTCTGGCAGTTTTGGCAGACCTGCGACTTGAGCAGCAGCGGCTACAGGAGCCGCCTGTGGCGTAGTAAGACGCGTTTTGACATACGCTTTCAGGTCTTCTTTCATGACGCGCGCATGTGGGCCAGATGCTTTAACGTCTGCCAACACGACGCCCAGTTCACGTGCCAGTTTGCGCACAGCAGGACCGGCATAGACTTTCGAGTTAGCGACATTCTGCTCTTTGGTCAGCTTGTCGACATTATCCGATGTCGCGACTGTTTGAGTAGAAGATGCAGCAGGTGCTGGTGCTGCTTTTGCAGCAGGCGCTTTCGGTGCTTCTGCTTTGGCTGCAACAGGAGCAGCTTGTGCTTGTGCTTCAGCTTCAATTGTTACCAGTGCAATGCCTTGAGAGACATTTTGACCCAGTTCCACATGAATGGCTTTAATCACGCCGGCTGTAGTGCTTGGCACTTCAACAGTCGCCTTGTCTGATTCCACCACGATGATGCTTTGGTCTTTTTCAACCGTATCACCGACCTGAACCAGAATTTCAGCTACAGCCGCCTTGTCTACACCCAAATCAGGCACCATCACTTCAACATCACCCGCAGGTGTTGCTGGCGTTTCTGGTACTTCGACTGCTTTCTCTTGGGCCGCCGCTTGAGCAACTGGTGCTTGAGGTGCTTCTGTCGGTGCTGATGCTGTCGAAACAGCCGTTTTCACTTTCAGAATGACCACACCTTCTTTAATGGTATCGCCTTCTTTAATCTCGATAGATTCCACTGTGCCCGCAACCGTACTTGGCACTTCAACAGTCGCCTTGTCTGATTCCACCACCACGATGCTTTGATCCACTTCGATTTCATCACCGACAGAAACCAGAATTTCACCGACAGTGGCTTTTTCTACACCAATATCGGGGATTTGAACATCAACCACCTGTGAGCTCGCTTGTGCCTCAGGAGCAGCAGAAGCTTTAGGCTGATGCGAAGCCAGTTCCTGCATGATTTCCTGATCCGGCAATGAAGTCGGAGTATTTTCTGAAGTTTTTTGTGAGGCATCTGCTTGCTGTGGCTCGACCACATCAGCGCTACCGTCTTCAGCTTGTAGCTCAATCAGTACCGCGCCTTCAGCGACTTCATCACCCTGGCTCACCAGAATGCTTTTTATCACGCCTGCTGAAGTGCTAGGCACTTCAACAGAGGCTTTATCAGATTCAAGTAACACAATGCTGTCATCGATCGCGATCGTATCACCGACTTTGACCAGAATTTCGGCCACTGTTGCCTTATCTACACCAATATCAGGAGTCGTAATTTGCATGCTTAGTTCTCCTCTTTGTAGTCAGCAACAGCATGTACAGATGGGGTTTCTTGAGGTGCCCAAGCTACTGGGCGATCTGTATCAAGCTCAAACGTCGAGATCGCATCTTTTACCAGGCGCGCATCAACTTCACCTTCATCTGCCAGTTTTTTCAAAGTTGCCACCACAATATGGGCAGCATCAACACCGAAGTAACTACGCAAGTTGGCACGTGTATCTGAACGGCCATAACCGTCAGTACCCAATGCTACGAATGGACGGCCATCTGGAAGATAAGCACGAATCTGTTCGCTATAAGCACGCATATGATCGGTTGCAGACACGACGATACCTTCAGTACCGCGAAGCTGTTTCGATACCCATGCTTCTTTTACGTCTTCAGCCAGCGGATGCAAGCGGTTGTATTCTTCACATGCCATACCGTCACGTGCCAGTTCATTGAAGCTGGTCACACTGTAGACATTTGAATGAATTTGATATTCCTCACGAAGAATCTTCGCTGCCTTGATCACTTCACGTAGGATCACACCTGAGCCCAGTAACTGAACAGTGGCTTTTTCATCTTCTTCCAGTAAGTACATACCACGCTTGATGCCTTCTTCAACACCTTTTGGCATTTCCGGATGCTCGTAGTTTTCGTTCATCACAGTTAAGTAATAGAACACACGTTCCTGGTTCACATACATACGTTGCAAACCGTCATGCACGATCACTGCCAATTCATAACCGAAACATGGGTCATAAGAGACACAGTTTGGAATGGTATTGGCCAAGATGTGTGAATGACCATCCTGATGCTGTAAGCCTTCACCGTTCAGTGTCGTACGACCCGCAGTTGCACCCAGCAAGAAGCCTTGTGCCTGTGCATCGCCGGCTGCCCAGGCAATATCACCAATACGCTGGAAACCAAACATCGAGTAGTACATGTACATCGGAATCATTGGCAGGTTATTGGTTGAATAACTGGTCGCCAACGCTGCCCATGCACTCATCGCACCGGCTTCGTTAATCCCTTCCTGCAACATGTGACCGTCTTTGGCTTCACGGTAATGCATCAGCTGTTCTTGGTCTTCCGGAGTATATTTCTGGCCATGCGCGGCATAAATACCGAGCTGACGGAACATACCTTCCAGACCGAAAGTACGGGCTTCATCTGGAACAATTGGAACAACGCGGTCTTTAATCGCTTTCTCTTTAAGAAGTGCAGAGATTAAACGCACCATCACCATTGTGGTGGATTGTTCTTTACCATTTGAACCGGCCAAGACCGAATCAAATACTGAAAGTCCAGGAATCGCCAGCTGTTCGCTTTCCTTACGACGTGCAGGCAGGTAGCCACCTAGCGCCTCACGACGCGCCTTCATATATTTCAATTCAGGGGAATTTTCGCTTGGACGGTAGAACGGTACTTCTTCAAGCTGTTCATCAGTGAAAGGAAGGTTGAAACGGTCACGCACGTATTTCAAAGAATTGATTTGCATCTTCTTGATTTGGTGAGTTTTGTTGACTGCTTCGATTTCTTCCGACAAACCATAACCTTTCACGGTTTTTGCCAGAATCACGGTCGGCTGACCTTTGGCCGTACATGCTTCGGCATAAGCAGCAAAAACTTTGTACGGGTCGTGACCACCGCGGTTCAGATTATCAATATCTTCGTCGCTTAAATCTTTAACCAGCTCTTTGGCTTCTGGGTATTTACCGAAGAACTTTTCACGCGCGTAAGCACCACCTTTTACCTGGTAACGCTGGAAATCGCCATCAACAGCTTCTTCCATCACTGCTTTCAGTGCGCCAGATTTGTCTTTGTCGAGGAGCGGATCCCAATGACGGCCCCACACAACTTTAATCACACGCCAGCCTGCGCCGCGGAATAATGACTCAAGTTCCTGAATGATCTTGCCATTACCCCGTACCGGACCATCCAGACGCTGCAAGTTACAGTTCACTACCCAGATCAGGTTATCGAGCTTTTCGCGACCTGCCAGAGAAATTGCACCCAGGCTTTCCGGCTCGTCCATCTCGCCATCGCCCAAATACGCCCAAACCTTACGGTCTTCTTCTTTGATCAGACCACGGTTCATCAGGTACTTTTGAATATGTGCCTGATAAATCGACATGATCGGGCCCAGACCCATCGATACAGTCGGGAACTGCCAGTAGTCCGGCATCAAATAAGGATGCGGATAAGATGGCAAACCTTTACCGCCCACTTCACGACGGAAATTATTCAGATGCTCTTCCGTCAAACGGCCTTCTAAAAATGAACGCGCATAAATACCCGGTGCACAGTGCCCTTGGTAATAGATCATGTCGCCGCCGAAGTTGTCGCTATTGGCGCGGAAGAAGTGGTTAAAGCCCACATCATAAAGGGTTGCGGAAGAAGCAAAACTTGCCAGGTGACCACCGAGGTCATCACCGGTTTTATTCGCGCGCAATACCATTGCCAAGGCATTCCAGCGGATCAGCGCACGAATCCGGCGCTCCATGTCCTGGTCGCCCGGCATTGCCGGTTGTTCTTCAACAGAAATCGTATTTAAGTAGGGAGTATTTAAACGCTGAATAGGAACATGCTTTGCAATTGCGCGTTGATAAAGTTTTTCTAACAAAAATGCTGCACGCTCAGTGCCCATGTGCTGCAAAACAGAGTCAAATGCATCTTGCCATTCTTGGGTTTCTTGCGCGTCTGTATCGCCATAAAACGCCATAATCTACAGTTCCTAAAAGCCTAATCTAATGTCTTATATGTACCATATTTGAGACCTCAGCAGGTATGGTCTTAGCTGAATGCGATTTAGCAGTACTATTTAGGAACTAAATGATGGGTGACGTATAATTACACAACATAACAAAAAATAGTCAATAAAGGCGATTTATTATACAATCATTATAATAGTTGGTGATAATATGATATCTAAAAGCGATAAAACAAAAAGCCCTTCAAGTTGACTTGAAGAGCCTTCAGCTTAAACGCTTTAAAATGCTTATCGGAGATTTTTTATGTATAGAGATGCATCTTGTTATTCAGGTCTATACTTAAGGTAACATGGCCAAATAAGTAGATGGGTTTTTACGTTGACCGTCTTTTACTACTTCATAATGCAAGTGTGGACCGGTACAGCGACCAGTACAGCCGACATTAGCAATATGATCACCCGCTTGCACCTGCTCTCCCACACGTGCAATAAGACGTGAAGCATGAGCATAGCGTGTTAAATAGCCATTGCCATGATTGATTTCAACGTATTGACCATAACCTGTACCCCAACCTGATTTGGTCACAATCCCTGGACCTGTTGCATAGATTGGTGTACCACTTGGCGCTGCAAGATCAAGGCCTGAATGATTTTCAGCGCGGCCACCCATAGTACGGCCACCGTAATTTGAACTTACGCGAGAATTAGGTAAAGGATGAGAAATTAGCCAAGAATAAGCACTGTTTGCTGCCGCTTTGTTGGATGAAGTATTGGCATACTTCTGAGCAAGCGTACGATTGTTTAGTTCAACCGGTTTCTCACGAAGCTGAACATTCAATTTAGTCTGTGCTGGAATATCGATATCATCTGGATGAGTATATGCACCCTGTGCCAGAGTACGCGTCAATTGCTCGATACGATCTGTTGAACCATTTTCTTGATTTAGATTAACTAAATCTGCGAACGCAACCGAAGCCGCTGAAACTGATAAAGAAAATGCCAACAAAATACGTCGCATATGCATAAAAAACCTCTCTAAACTGCTTTAATCGAGTTCCTTGAAGATCTCTATCCTTGATATCCACTAAAAGAAGCGCATAAGATTAAGACATAAATATGTAGGAATTATGTATGTCGGAACCTGTCAACGTTTTTCAACAAACAAGAAAACAGATAAAAACAGGAAACTTTTCGTTTCTCTCATCACAAGTCGCTGGCTGGCAGAAACTTACGAAACTCGTACAACCGCTATTGCCCCAACCGGAACGCTGGCAAGTTGTCTGCTATCAAAATGGTGTGTTAACGATTACTGGTGAAAATCAGGCCATGATCAGTCAATTGGCCTATCTTCAAAAGCAATACATTTCACAACTCTCTCAAATAAATGAATTAACAGATCTCACTAAACTTCAAGTTTGTCTGCGGAATCCTTCGCAAACGCCACCTGTTTCAGCAACACCTGAAAGAGCCTTAAATGCAGAAACACAGGAATTACTTCGTAGTGCTGCTGACTTTATAAGCGACCCTAAGCTTAGCCAAGCTTTACTACGTTTGGCAAGCAATAAAAAGTAACATCGCAATCAAATGTAATAAATTAAAAAGCAAACATTATGTGATGTGTATCACAGTATTAAAGCAATAACAAAAACATAAAGACACAAACACAATGACTTATGTCACATTCACATACATGATTGGACAATTGGCTTCGTCATCAAATGTTACAATTTCATAGCAGCTTGGATCACTTTTCACATTGCGTAAAAGTTGATTATTCAAGGCATGTCCAGATTTGTAACCATCAAATTTGGCAATAATCTGATGTCCGAGCAGGTATAAATCACCGACGGCATCCAGAATTTTATGACGTACAAATTCGTCCGAGAAACGCAAACCTTCTTCATTGACGACCCCGGTTTCATCTACACCAATGGCATTTTCCAGGCTGGCACCCAGCGCCAGATTATTGGCTTTGAGATAATCCAGATCTTTCATAAACCCAAAGGTACGCGCTTCACTAACTTCATAAACGAAGGTTTCAGTAGAAAAATCGATACTGGCGGACTGATGTTCTTTTTTAAAGGCAGGATGATCAAAATCGATGGTGAAATTCAGCTGAAAGCCATCATGTGGGCTAAAAATGGCACGTTTGTCATCAATCAGTGCTTCAACCGGTTTAATAATCTTGACGAATTTTTTGGCGGCATCGAGTTCTTGCAAACCACCCTGCATTAACAGGTAAATAAACGGACCTGCGCTGCCGTCCATAATCGGCACTTCAGAGGCAGAGACTTCGATAATCAGGTTATCAATGCCCAGACCAGCGATCGCACTCATGACATGTTCAATGGTGCCCACTTTGGCATTTTCCTGAACCAGATTCGAGCACATAAAGGCTTCCTGAATCAGCATGGCATCAGCAGGAATGTCCACCGGTGGATTCAGGTCTATACGACGAAACACAATTCCCCCATCGGCATGGTGCGGCACAAAGTTAATCATGACTTTTTGCCCACTGTGAAGACCGATTCCGCTCGCTTTCACGACACGTTTCAGGGTACGTTGTTTCAACATGCTTTTATCATCTGTTCATCTATAAAACCGCTATACGTTAGCATATTTGGCCATTGATAAAAAACAAAAAGGTGGCTTAAAAGCCACCTTTCCTGTCTAATCCAGCTAAACACATGATGTTACATGTTATTTACGCTGTTGATTCTTAAGATAATCCTGAATGCTCATTGGTGTTGGGCGCGGGCTAGAAACTGAAGCTGCCGCTGGATTCGCTGCTGCACCTGTTTCATGCTGCTGACGCTGAATTGCCGGTACGTCATCATCTTCCACCACAGCCTGTGTAGCTGCTGCTGGACGAGTTGCCTGTACATTGGTACGTTTGGTCGGCTCAACTGAATCCGCTGCATGACGGGTTAGACCTGTTGCAATCACAGTCACGCTGATTTCATCACGCGCATCCGGATCAAAAACGGTACCGTAGAACACCTGACCTTCATCTAAATCGACAATCTGGTTCACGACATCGGTAATTTCTTCAATTTCACCGAAAGTCACGTCATCGCCACCGGTCACGTTAATCAGAATACCTTTGGCATTCATGATAGTCACGTTGTCGAGTAATGGACTACGGATTGCCTGCTCAGCAGCCTGACGTGCACGGTTCTCACCACGACCCAGACCGACACCCATCATGGCATAACCACGCGTGCTCATGGCTGTTTTTAAATCGGCGAAGTCAAGGTTGATATGGCCAGGACGGACCACCAAATCAAAAATACTACGTACTGCATTCAGTAGAACATCATCCGCTTTTTTATATGCATCTTTCATTGAAATATCACGGAAGACTTTCAATAAACGCTGGTTTGGAATGATGATCAATGAGTCTACATGCTGCTCAAGGGCTTCGATGCCTTTTTCAGCAGACTGTAGACGGCGCTTACCTTCAAAGTTAAATGGCGTGGTCACGACACCAACGGTCAGGATACCCATTTCTTTCGCAATTTCAGCCACGACTGGCGCTGCACCAGTACCGGTACCACCGCCCATACCCGCAGTAACAAAGACCATATCGGTCCCTTCAAGCTGCTGGCGGATCAGTTCACGGCTTTCTTCTGCTGCGGTCTGGCCGACTTGCGGATTTGCACCTGCACCCAGACCACGGGTACTTTGCTCGCCCAGCTGAATTTTAAATTCGGCTTCCATGCGATCCAATGCCTGCTTGTCCGTATTGGCACAAACAAACTTTACGCCCTGGATATCGGACTGCAACATATGTTGTACAGCATTACCACCCGCACCACCTACACCAAACACAGTGAAACGGGCTTGACCATTGCTATCGCTATGATCGTCTTCGAAAAATTCAAATGAGGCCATGACCTATAAAATTCCTAATTCATAATTGGCAGTCACTAAGCCCGTATACTGCCTTAATCTTAATAAAATTGTTTTTAAGAATGCTGCTCATGCGTTCACTTGTCAAGTACAAGCCCGATTAACTACATCTTCCCAACAATATTCACAATAAAAATCGACTTAAAAGATTGATTTCAAGGTGTCATTAAAGCCAAACAAGGCTCTTTTGACCCGCTTGGCCAATGACAACCGTTCTACATCATCCTGTTCCACAATCGTGTCCTGGGTATCACTCTGACTAAACATCAGCAAGCCCGCCACAGTGCTATATTGTGAGCGACGTAAAGCAGCCTGATGTTGTTCATCTGCATACACCTGAGTCGGCGGATTACCTAAATGTGCCGAGACTCCCATGGTACGGCGAACAAAACTCACCATCCCTTCGATATGACTGGCATCACCGGTCAATACCACACCATGATACAAGCCCTGGAGGGCACCATTTTTTACCAGTTCATCACGCACCAGACCCAGAATTTCTTCATAACGCGCCATGATGATTTCGGTCAGCTCGATCCGGCTGATGGTCTGTGGTCCATCAATGCCCTGGAACTGAATCATATGGTCAGGCTTGACCACTTTCAGGTCGACACAGCCATACAATAATTTCAGACGTTCAGCTTCTTCAGTTGTGGTTTGCAATACTGCTGCAATATCACGAGTCACATGTTCACCGCCACGCTGGAAGGTATGGGTTAAGGCTAGACGACCATCCACATACACTGCAACATTGGTCGTGCCGGCACCTATATCTACTAAGCATACGCCATATTCTTTTTCGTCTTTGAGCAGGCTGGCTTCGGCGGTGGCCAAGCTCGACACCACCATTTTTTCCACGCCAATATTGGCACCTTTCAGGGCGCGATCAATATTCTGCATGGTACTAATCGGCAGCATCATCAGATGATAATGCCCAGTCATGCTATGTGCCGACATACGAATCGGGTTTAGCACCCATTCCGGTGAATCATCCAGCTCAAAACCCAGAGGCACAGCACTGACCAGATAATGATCTGAAGTCAAATGACTGGCTTTGGCCAATTCCAGTGCACGCACCACTTCACTGGTGGTAATCGCATGCTCGCTATTGTCGATCGAGGTACGGCCTGAAGCATAAAAGCTTTTTAATTCGGCACTTGGAATAGAGACCCAGGCAGAATGTACACGACATTCCGCCATATCTTCTGCTTCTTGAACGGCATTTTTAATTGCAGTAATAACTTTATCGAGACTGACAATTTTCCCTTTACTCATGCCTCGGTTACGAGCGGTGGCCATACCAATCACTTGGATATTGTCTGGCGCGTGTACCTTGCCAATCAAAACTGAAACTTTGTGTGTCCCAATGTCAATCGCCACAACCGAGGGAACAGCTTCACTCATTATTCACTACTACCATTACGTGTTTGTTAGATTTATGGCTTTAAATGCCTCTATTTTTTAAAGCCGGTCATTATGGCTTTACTGTTACCTTATTCTCAACGCCCGTGTCATCAATGGTTACAATAAAATGTCCATTTACAATTTTAGGCGGAATTGAATTTTTCCACTGTATCGACAATCCATTGCGATAACGCAGGTCGATGGCCGAAATTTTAGACCAGACTGGCTTTAAATCGCTCTGAGACAGATGACTCAGGCGCTGTAATTTGCTCATGGTCTGATCTTTATCCACAATTATTCTTAAACCCGAATCAAACTGCATAAACCAGGTCATTCGCTCGGTGAGATATAATTCTTTTAGACGAATGCCTTGTGGCAAAAATAATTGATTAATTTCATTATAACGACGCATCATGGTTTCTGCATGGCTCGCCGGCCCATGTAGTAACGGTAATGCCTGATAATTCTTGGGTGTGACTTCCGTGAAAATAACACCACTGTCACTTAATAAACGTCCTGTCCCCCAACGCGCAATCGCATGATGCGGCATTACCCGCACCCGAATGCCATTTGGCCAGGCTCGGGACACCACGACCCGATCCACCCAGGACAATTCCAGGGTACGATCACGGATCGCTTCCAAATCCGAAGTAAAATAGTTTTCGGTCACAATCGGTGACACATACTGCATGACCTGACGCTGTTCAGCAGCCGAGCGCGTACCCACGACACCCAGCTCTGCCACGTCACTATTGGTCATGACTTTATATAAGCCCAATATTCCAAAGGCCAGCACCAGTAGCGCAATACACAACAATAACCAGCCACCAAAATTGGTCAGCTTTTCTTTGCGTGTTGGCGGCTTGTCGTGAATTGAAGTAATCGCAGCACGTTTACGGCGCATGGAAACAGGAAGTTGAGCCATATTTAGTGTGCCGAACCAGTCAAGGTCTGTTCCAGTATCGCCACACACAGCTCATCAAAACTGTAACCGACTGCAGCTGCCGCCTTTGGCACCAGTGAATGACTGGTCATTCCCGGCACGGTATTCACTTCAAGCAACCAGAAGTTGCCCTGTTCATCCTGCATGGCATCAATCCGGCCCCAACCGCTGGCACCGACTGCCTGGAATGCGCGCAAACTCAAGGCTTTTAACTGCTGCTCTTCAGCTTCACTTAAACCACATGGAATGCCATATTGCACATCATTACGCTGATATTTCGCTTCATAATCGTAGAAGGCAACATCTTGAGGCGGTTCAAGACGAATCACCGGTAGCGCCTGACCATTTAAAACCACAATGGTGTATTCACGGCCGGTAATCCATTTTTCTGCCATCACCACGGCATCATGTTCAGTTGCCTTGGTAATCGCTTCGGCAAAGTCTTCAATTTTCTCGACCTTGCTCATGCCGATACTGGAACCTTCATGCACCGGCTTGATAATCAAAGGCAAGCCTAAAGCATTAACAATGTCGGTCGCATCAGAATCTTTGGTGACAATACGATACGGCGCTGTCGGTAATTCCGAACCCTGCCAGACCTGCTTGGTCTTGACCTTGTCCATGCCGATCGCAGAACCTTGTACACCGGTACCGGTATACGGCACGTTTAACCATTCCAGTGCACCCTGAATTTGGCCGTCTTCCCCGCCACGTCCATGCAATACAATAAAAGCACGATCATAATTTACCAGTTCTGTGACACTACGCTCCTGCGGGTCAAACGCTTCCGCATTAACCCCTGAACGCACTAATGCCTCAAGTACCGCCGTACCACTGTCTAGAGAAACCTCACGCTCTGCAGATTTACCACCAAGCAACACGGCAACTTTTCCGAATTTTGAAGCATTTGACACGTTTATATCCTTAAACTTTTTTCAATCTGGTCAATTCAATTCAGTCATGCAAGATGACTATTTTATATATAAGTGATTTTGCGCAAGCTCGACTGAGATTGCTCCAACATTACCTGCGCCCTGGGTTAATAACAAGTCATTTGCTTGCAATACTTTTCTCATGATCTGATTCAGGTTGCCGTCCGCTGCATCAACCAGAATCGGCTCGACTTCGCCACGTAGACGAATGCTGCGGGCCAAAGTACGGCTGTCCGCCCCGACAATCGGTTTTTCACCGGCAGGATAAACATCCAGCAACAATAACTGGTCTACAGTAGAAAGCACTTCCACAAAATCATCAAAACAGTCACGGGTACGGCTATAACGGTGTGGCTGGAACATCATTACCAAACGACGGTCTGGATGACTTTGACGCGCGGCTTTAATCGTCGCTTCCACTTCTTTTGGATGGTGACCATAGTCATCCACCAGTTTCACATTACCACCGTCAATTTCAAACTCACCCTGAACTTCAAAGCGGCGACCCACACCACTAAAACCTTCCAGTGCACGGCAGATTGAAGCATCCGACACGCCTTCATCGGTTGCTATACCAATCGCGGCCAGGGCATTCAGCACATTATGCAAACCTGGCTGGTTGACCGTTACACGCAATGGCTCACGCTCTTTACGCAATACGGTAAAGTGGGTTTGCATGCCATCCTGATCA
This sequence comes from Acinetobacter lwoffii, assembly GCF_024129595.1. GTDB lineage: Bacteria > Pseudomonadota > Gammaproteobacteria > Pseudomonadales > Moraxellaceae > Acinetobacter > Acinetobacter lwoffii_O. Next base: position 47,871 of record NZ_JAMXXS010000005.1, read on the forward strand.
ACATCTACTGCGCGGATGTCATTGTCTTCATTGAAACCATAAGTCAGTAACGGCCGTGCAATTCGCGGCATAATTTCACGGATATTGGCATCATCACCACAGACTACGGCCAAGCCGTAAAATGGCAGTTTTTGCAGGAACTGGATAAAGGTATCTTTCAGGACATCGAAGCTACCGCCATAGGTATCCATATGATCAGCATCAATATTGGTCACCACGGCAGCCATTGGTTCCAGGTGCAGGAAAGAAGCATCTGACTCATCAGCTTCGGCCACGATATAACGGCTGGCGCCCAAGGCCGCGTTCATACCGGTACGGTTCAGCAAACCACCGATCACATAGGTTGGATCCATGTTTTCTTCAGCCAGCATACAGGTGATTAGGCTGGTGGTCGTGGTCTTGCCATGCGTGCCGGCAACGGCAATACCATGACGGTAACGCATCAGTTCACCCAGCATTTCCGCACGGCGAACCACAGGAATACGGTTTTCAATCGCGGTTTTAATTTCCGGATTTTCTTTATCGATCGCGGTAGAGACCACGATCACGTTGGCGCCCTTAATATTATTTGCAGTATGTCCGATATAGACTTTAATGCCATTCGCTTCCAGCTGTGCGGTGGTATTGGATGCCTTGATATCTGAACCGGAAACTTTATAGCCCTGGTTTTTCAGTACTTCTGCAATACCACACATGCCTGCACCACCGATCCCCACAAAATGAATGTGTTTGATACGGCGCATTTCTGGCACTTTAATTAACTTTTTCGCTTGTTCAGCTGGGGTTGTTGGAGACATAGTTTACTCGGATTACAATTCTTGAATTAAACGGACCACATGTTGAGTCGCATCAGGTTGAGCCTGTCGGCGTGCTTTCACGGCCATTTCCATTAACAGCTGGCGATTCAGCATCGGCTCTAATAATGTTTTTAAACTTTCCGGAGTCATCGTGGCCTGCGGGCAAATCTTTGCCGCATTGATATTGGCCAGAAAACCGGCATTGGCCGTCTGGTGATCATCGACCGCACTTGGAAGCGGCACAAAAATCGCAGCTACCCCGGCAGTGGCAATTTCAGTTACGGTCAAAGCTCCGCCACGGCAAATCACCAGATCAGCCTCGCTATAGGCTTTGGCCATATCTTCAATAAAGGGCTGTACTTCAACTTGCAGACTGGCCGGTGCATTTTCATAACGTGCCCGTGTCGACTCGGCATGATTTTGCCCACACTGATGATAGACGCTTAATCGCACATTGAGTTGCTTTAAAGCTTCTGGAACCCGTTCATTTAAAGCTTGCGCCCCCAAAGACCCACCAACGATCAGAATATGTAAGGGTAGTCCTGCCTTGTCACGCTCCTGATAACGCCAGGACGGATTTAAAATTTCGCTAATTTCTTGTCGTACCGGATTACCTGTAGTCACGACTTTTTCTTGGGCCGGAAAAGTATTTGGAAAAGCCTGGCACACCGTCTTTGCCACACGCGACAATTGGGTATTGGTAAAACCGGCAACTGCATTCTGTTCATGGATCAGCACCGGAATGCCTAAGATACGTGCGGCCAAACCACCCGGGCCTGCCACATAGCCGCCAAAGCCTGCCACGGCATCGACCTTAAGCTGTTTCATGAATTTCATGGCGCTCAGGGTTGCTTTCATAATTTTAAAAGGGGCCAAGGCTTTACGTACAAAACCATTGCCCCGTACACCCTGAATATCAATCTGATAAATGGGAATATTCTGGTTTTTTAATAGACGGTTTTCCATGCCTGCGGGTGTGGCCAACCATGAAACCTGTATACCTTTTTGTTGTAAATCTTTGGCAACAGCTAACGCTGGAAACACATGTCCACCTGTACCTGCGGCCATCATCATGACATGTTTAGGCTGTTTTTGCTGAGCTTCGGTCACGGTTTAATTCTTCAATTCAAAAAATGGAGCAGGAAATCTGATTTAAGTAATCAATTGTAATCACAAACCTCAGGCCATGAAAGTTTATTTACTTTATTTCAACAAGGCTTTAATTGTTTTTTTCACGCAAACTTCAAGTTTAGACTCGTTTTATTTATAAGGTCTGCACTTTTCCTTCGACTTAAGTGACATATCATATCAATTTTAAATAGTTTTCTCATTATATTATCAATAACTTTGCCACAGAGAGCGCTTTATTTACAGCGGTCTTCCGTTTTCTCCCGTTCACCTCCTCTCTTATCATTGGCCGATAATCTTAGGCTTAAATCCTATCAATTTTATAAAAGTTTCATGCTATTCATATCTATATATGAATGATGCTTGATGTACAAGCAGATGCTTTAAATGGACTCAGTTCGGATAGATGTCAAAAATCTCATGTCGTGATGTATGGATTATCTTGGCCGGTTATCTGGCTGCGATCCATGTCGGCAAACTTTCGGCCGTGATGCCTGTGTTGCAGCAGGATTTAAACCTGAGTTTTACTCAGGCTGGTTTTTCATTAGCATTGGTGCAGGCTGCCGGAATGCTGTTTGCGCTATGCATTGGCGCCTTCTCGGAAAAAATGGGATTAAAGCGCTGCCTGATCATGGCCTTAATCATTTTAGGGCTAAGCAGTCTTGCCGGGCTTTGGATTACGCAGCCTGCCACTTTATATGTATTGCGTTTTATGGAAGGAATCGGATTTTTAACCATCTCCTTGTGTGCGCCAGCCATTTTAAAACGTACCAGCCGCGCTGAAACACTGAATTTCAAGATGGGACTCTGGAGTTCCTATATGGGCATCGGTGTCAGTCTGGCCGTATTAACGATTCCTCTCCTGCTTGAATATCTGGACTGGCAAACGATCTGGGCCATTTTGGGCTGCCTGTGCCTGGTTATTGCTGGCATGATCAAACAATATTTAAATATTGAACCTGTCCTGGTAACACAGCTAGATTCTTTCCAGGCAGCTACGGAAAACACCTCATTCTGGCAGATTGTTAAAATTACCCTGACCCACCCACCGATTATCTGTCTGGCGATTATTTTTGCCTGTTATAGCAGTCAATGGATCACTGTCACGGGCTTCCTGCCTACGCTGTATGTCGAACAGGGGCTAGACTTAAAACGCGCAGGGATGCTGGCTTCAATGATCGTGCTGGCCAACCTAGGCGGTACTTTTGGCGCAGGCATGTTGCTGCAACAGGGTTATAGACCGCACACCTTATTGAGTACCGGATTTGTGGCAATGCTCTGCAGCAGTTGCTTGGTATTTGCTGCAAATTCCTGGCTCTCATTTGAATTGCAGGTTGTCAGTGCCGTGCTGTTTTCACTGATTGGCGGGATGATCCCAACCACTGTTTTTGCGATTACCCTGCACTATGCACCACGTGCCTATGCAGCAGCGGCCAGTGTGGGTCTGGTTTTACAAATTTCAGCCTGCGCACAGTTTTTTATACCGACCCTGAGCGCTGCGCTGATATCTGCCACTCAATACTGGGCCAATCTTGCCATTATCACCGTCTGCCTTTCGATGCTGGGTATGGTAATGACGGCATTTTTATTTAAGCGCTATCCCCAATGAAAAAATAAAAAAGAGCCTGCAAGCAGACTCTTTTTTCACCTGATTTTGCTTTTAAACCTGATTGGCCTGCCCCGCTTCCAGCACGGCAAACAGATCATCTGCAATCGAGGTGCCAAACTGGGTGTCAATTTCACGGATACAGGTTGGACTGGTTACATTAATTTCAGTAACATAATTTCCGATCACATCCAGCCCTACAAAGACCAGACCTTTTTCTCTGAGATACGGCCCTACTTTTGCTGCAATGGCTTTGTCATTTTCAGTCAGGGGGCGTGCCTCACCTAGGCCACCCGCGGCCAGATTACCACGCACTTCACCATTTTGCGGAATACGGGCCAGACAATACGGCACTGGCTCACCATTAATCATCAGGATGCGTTTATCGCCTTCGACAATTTCCGGAATATAACGCTGCGCCATAATCGGCTGGGTACCATTATTGGTCAGCATTTCAATGGTTGAACCGATGTTGATGCCATCCTGATACAGGCGGAAAATCCCGGTGCCGCCCATACCATCTAGAGGTTTTACAATCACATCGACCTGTTCTTTGAGAAATTCACGGATCAGGCTTTGCTGCGAAGTCACCAAGGTCGGAACTTGCAGATGCGGGAACTGGGTCGCGAACAGTTTTTCATTACAGTCACGCAGGCTTTGCGGTTTGTTGATGATCCATGCCCCTTCGCGCTCTGCCTGCTCCAGAATATAAGTGGTATAGACGAAGTTCATATCAAAAGGCGGATCTTTACGCATCAAGACAACGTCATAAGCAGCGATCGACTCTTTTTGTTTTTCGCCAAGTTCATAATAATGGTCGTAGTCTTCAAATACCTGTAACGGCGCGATCAGACCAAAGGCCTTGCCCTGATCGATATATAAATCTTGCTGCAATGCATAACCGAGTTCATGCCCGCGACGTGCTGCTGCCCACAGCATGGCCATGGTCGAGTCTTTCTTCAGGTTTACATTTTCAATGGGATCCATCACAACAAGTACGCGCATGTGTCTCTGCTCTTTTTCAAAAAATGACTTGGCAAGGAGTATAGCCTGTGTGGATTCTTTTGTTTATGGTGATTTTGCATGACTTATTTTATATAGGTTTTTAGATAAGTACTGAGGCAGATTGAACTCATAGGAGGTTTGCCATGCAACAGGCCATTATCGGTTTTCATCTGGATGAAGAACAGCATTGGGTTGCAGAACTGGCCTGCGGACATGGCCAGCATGTGCGGCATACCCCGCCTTGGCAAAATCGCCCATGGGTGATGACCGAGCAAGGACGTAAAGAAAAACTCGGGATGCTGCTAGACTGTAGAAAATGCGAAAAGTGCGAAACTGAAACCTGAACCTATGAAAAAAGTAGTATGTAGGTGACCTAAAAAATAATCTTGTCCAGAATTTGCTAATTTGAGTTACTGCGTTTATGCTTTTATTGCTCAAACATGCAGCGCATTTTTTCAGGGTGTACTTTTGCTCATACGGCTCGTCAAACAGATCTGGTTGGTGATGCTTGTGGTTTTTGCCATAGGCTGGAGCAGTGTGTCTGTCGCATCTGCAACGACCATGCATCTGGTCATATCGACTGAAAAAATGAGCAGTCATTGTCTGGAAATGACAAAACCCTCTGCTTCTCACTCGCTGCATAAGACTGATCATCATCAAGATCAGGAACTGATTCAGCCGGACTGTGTCAGTGACAGCACCCAGCAGTCATCAGATTGTCTGGATTGTGGCACTACTGCTTGCCAGAGCCTAATCACCAGCCTGCCCATTGCAGCGCCCGAGTTAAGCGTGCCTGATCGCAGTTATCCAGAAAAAATTCGTCTTTCCGCCTATCATGGCAAGCACCTTGCCGGTTACTGGCAAGAAATCTTACGCCCACCCAAAGCTTAATCCTGAATTTTTAAATTTTTTTATTCATTAAGGATTAAGTTATGTTGCTTAAAATCAGTCAAAGCCTGTGTCTGGGCTTCGGTCTCATCTGGTCGTCTACCCTGTTTGCAGCCGTAAAAGAATATCATCTGGTCATTGATGAAAGCCCGATCAATCTCACCGGAAAGACGGTCAAGCGTATCACTGTAAACGGAAAATTCCCTGCACCCTTGCTGGAATTTGAAGAAGGTGATGATGCGGTGATTCATGTACAAAACAACCTGAACAATCAGGATACCTCGCTGCACTGGCATGGCCTGCTCCTGCCCGGGCTGATGGATGGTGTCCCCGGATTTAACGGTTTTCAGGGGATCAAACCGAAACAGTCTTTTACTTATCGCTTCAAGGTTCGTCAAAACGGCACCTACTGGTATCACGCACATTCCAAAGGTCAGGAACAGGACGGCCTCTATGGCGCATTGGTGATTCGCCCCAAAGCACAGACATTACTACCTCCACATGAACAAACCGAGCGGGATTATGTGGTGATGCTGTCAGATTTTCACGAACAAAGCGGCCAGCAGATTCAGAACAATTTAAAAAAATCGGCCGAATATTATCAGAACCAGCGTGAAACCTTGGGCGATGTACTCCAGCAGGTGAAACGTGATGGCCTGAAGGCCACCTGGTCAGACCGCAAGATGTGGAACCAGATGCGTATGCTGAAAACCGACCTATCTGATGTTACCGGTTATACCTTTCTGGTCAATGGAAAAACGCCGCAACAAAACTGGAGTGGCCAGTTCCAGCCCAATGAAAAAGTCCGCCTGCGTTTCATCAATGCTTCTGCCATGTCGTTTTTCGATGTGCGTATTCCCCAGCTGAAAATGACCGTGGTCAGTGCCGATGGACAACCGGTGCAGCCGGTCAATGTAGATGAATTCCGTATCGGAACCGCTGAAACCTATGATGTGATTGTGGAACCCACTGCAGCGCATTACCAGATTGAAGCGGAATCGATCGACCGCTCAGGCTTTGCCATTGGCAGTCTGCATCAGGCAACTGATTCAAGTAAAGCCCCGGCTCCGGTTCAATTACCAACACCGCGCCCTCGTGCCTTATTGACCATGGAAGATATGGGACATGGCGAACAACATGACATGTCACATGACACACACAGCAGTCAGACCATGCAGACTGCCACAAGTGAACATGATCAACATGCCCAGCACGACATGCATGCAAGTCATAATGCCATGTCCGGAACCAATCAGCCTCATCAGCCGGTTGAGGGCTGGGCCAATATGTCTACGCCTGCAGGGCACAAAGCCTTGCAATATCAAGACCTCAAAGCCCTGACACCACAACCTGATACCCGCGCAGCAGAACGTGAACTGGTGATTCGTCTGGGTGGAACCATGGAGCGCTACATCTGGACCATGAATGGTAAAAAATTCAGTGATGCCGAGCCACTTCAAGTGAAATATGGCGAGCGGATCCGGCTGAAATTTATCAATGACAGCATGATGGCCCATCCGATGCATTTGCATGGCATGTTTATGCAGCTGGAAAATGGTCAGTCTGCTGCAAATATGCCAAATAAACACACCGTGATTGTGCCGCCCGGGAAAACGGTCACGACCTTGCTCACAGCAGACGAACTGGGAGAATGGGCGATTCACTGCCATCTGCTCTATCACATGAGTGCCGGCATGATGAACAAGCTGATTGTGGCACAAGTTGATGCAGATCAAGCATCTCACCCTTCTTCACAAAAAATGCCGTCAAAGCCAGCAGCTGCTCAAGGAGACAGCCATGCACATCACTAATCTTTTGGTAAAGTCAGTGCTCAGCAGTGCGCTTACCCTAAACAGCCTGAGTATTTTTGCGGCAAATTCTAGCGATCATACGGGTCATAATGAACATCAGCATCATAGCGGACATCATGCCATGCAAAACATGGCTGATAACCACGCACAGCATACTGGAACAGCAGATGCCTCATCCTATCAACCGCCACCAAAGTTATTGCATCAACAGCAGGTGCTGAGCACGCCACAAAATTCAGTCAGTTCTGCCAACAAACATGATCACCGTAAAGAACATGGCGCACAGATTTATAGCCAGATCATTCTGGACCAGAAATGGCAGCATAGTTCAGAGGGAAATGGAGCATTCAAGTCCAAGAACCAGGCCAGAGTCGGCACGGATGAAAATAAAATTTTCCTCAAGCTAGAAGCCGACAAACAGGAATCCCATCAGGCCGAATATGAGGCCAAAGTATTGTATAGCCGAAATATTTCCGATTTCTGGGATGTGCAGACCGGGGTGCGCTATCGGCAGGAAAATTTAGCCGGGTCCGCTACACAACAGCAGAACGAGCGCTTCGATGCAGTATTTGGACTACATGGTTTAGCCCCCTACTTTTTCGAAACGGATGCTCATGTCTATATCGGTGAAGATGACTTTGTCGGATTAAAACTGGAAACAGAGCGTGACCTGTTACTGACTCAGAAACTGATTATGCAACCCTTTGTCGAACTGGATGTCATCCTGAATGATCAGGCAGCGAATGCGAAAAAAACCGGCCTTAGTCATGCCACCTTGGGCCTGGAAACACGCTATGAACTGAGCAAAAAGCTCATGCCTTATCTGGAAGTGGGTTATGAATATAGTAAAGGCAACAAACAGACAGCCTGGCAGCAAAGCTCTGATTCTGAAAAAGGCTGGATCTATGGTGCAGGTCTAAGAATGATGTTCTAAATTTTTGATACAGAAAATTATGCAGCTACGGGATATGAAGCTCCATTTATGCCCCGTAGCGCTATGGCACTATACATTTGGCTGAGAAAGATTTTTTAAGCCTATGAACTGTACATGCGATGTTTTTCTGCACTTTCCCGCTCATTAAGAGACTTGTTATTTTGCGAAAAACTAGTCTTCATCGCCTTGATTTCCACTGTTACTTTTAGCAACCAAAGTGCCTAACATAATGATAAAGGTACTCACACCGCCAATTAACAGGCTCATCAGCCCCATTTCCAGCATAAAATTGCTATCGCCAGTCTCAGGGGCACCCCATAGAAATTGAAGACGATCGCCAAAAACAAAATTGATTGCACATACAATCAGAAAACCAATCAAGGTGGCAATCAGTAAAGTGACCACCAAGTTCTTCCACATTTTACATCCGACGAACAGGATGATCATGGCCAGTCCAACCATGGTGATGATGGATATAAGTAACACACTGTTCCAGTAATCCATGAGACTCACTCGTATTTGGTTTTAAATTAAAATCAAGAAATTCTTATAGTTAATTTTTCCAATTGAATTTTAATATAGGTGGATTTTTATACACAAACAATGACGATAACTATCTTAAAACTACAAATACTAATTTACCCAAAGTTATAAAATACACTGACTTAGTAAAATCTTGCTGGGTACTGAACGATTTTGATTAACATAAAGTAACACAAACACAACGTGTATTTATTGTTTAGCTTGGTTAAAGCTTAAATACAACCGATAAAGCTCAAGCAAACAGCTTGAAATTCTTTAAAAAACAAGAATGGAGCCACTTTTATAAGAAAAATAAATAATAAATATAAAAAACTTGAATATTTTCTGATTTAGGCTATGCTGTCTTTAACTAGAAAAAAGCGTTGTTTAGTTAAGCTTCTTTAAGTGCCGCAGTATTATTTATAATCCTCCGTTTTTTCAGATCTTTATTTCAATTCTTGTTGTTTTTCCAAGTTATCCATAGTCATTTGCATGACTAAAATTATTAAAATTTAACAGGTTATATTATGTCTACTACAGTTACCGGTACAGTAAAATGGTTTAACGAAACTAAAGGTTTTGGTTTTATTCAACAAGAATCAGGTCCTGACGTTTTTGCTCATTTCAAAGAAATCAGCAGTTCTGGTTTCAAAACTTTGTTTGAAGGTCAACGCGTTTCTTTTAGCGTGGTTGATGGTCAAAAAGGTCCAAATGCGATCAATATCGTTGCGCTATAATTTAGCCCAGCAATAAGAAAAAGCACCTTCAGGTGCTTTTTTTAGCACTGAAGATTCATAATTTTGGTGAAAGGTTTTCTGATTGTCTGTTTAGCTCATCAAAAGTGAATTTTTAAGAATCATGTTTCTGAATCACTGCTGCTCAGTTAGACTTTATAAAAGATAAAAATGAAAAACCCCTAGCATCCTGCCAGGGGCTTTCCGTATGGGTTCGCTTGGTATAACTCCTGTCGTACCTTACTTTCCTTGTATTTATCTATTGTTATTCTTGTGTGGAACCTCCTGTTCCTGTTAAAGCTATCATAGGAAATTTCCACTATTCAAAACAGCCGCAAAGTGCTGGAATTGATGTAAGCCAATGCTTACAAGAATAGACAGAGATAATAAATTTCAAATGCTTAGAAAATCGAGTATCTACAAAAAAAGGAAGCTCAAGCTTCCTTTTCTATGCCAATCTAGGCTTAGATCCCATATTTAACACGGTAATCTTCCATTTTCGCCAAAGCTGCTAGGTCGCCTTTCGCTTCCAGATAGTCCATTAAATCTTTCATGGTAATTAAGGCATGTACAGGAATCTCAAGCTCTTGCTGCACTTCCTGAATCGCAGACAGTTCGCCCTGACCTTTTTCCTGACGGTCTAATGCAACTAGCACACCCGCAATCTGCGCACCGGCATTTTTCAGGATGGTGACGACTTCACGAATCGCTGTGCCTGCGGTAATCACATCATCAATGATCCAGACTTTTTTACCTTCTACAGAAGCACCGACCAATACGCCACCCTCGCCATGGTCTTTGGCTTCCTTGCGATTAAAACCCCACGGCACACTTACCCCATGATTTTGCGACAGAGCCACAGCAGTTGCTGCCACAAAAGGAATGCCTTTATAGGCAGGTCCAAAAATCACTTCAACATGGTCACATTTAATCAGTTTTGCAGCATAGCCAGAAGCCAGCAGTGTCAAGGCTTCACCATCATTCAACAGACCCGCATTAAAAAAATAGGGACTCACACGTCCCGATTTTAAAGTAAACTCACCAAATTTAAGCACACCGCGTGATAATGCGAGTTCGATAAAAGCTTGCGGGTTAAACTGAGCTGGCGTTGACATGAGGTGCTCCTAAATCCATTAATTAAGGTAAGACTTGCGCATGATACCAAAGAGTAGCTATCCAGGTGATCAAAAAATTCTTCGCGTCGTTTCAATTAATGTCAACGGCTTACGCTCATCTGTCACCAAAGGTCTATTAGAATGGATGGAACAGTCGGATGCCGACGTGATTTGCATGCAGGAAAGCCGGATCACGCATGCGCAGTGGACCGATAAATTCAAGCCTGAAGGCTGGTACACGCACCTGTTTCCTGCCGAGCGTCCGGGTTATGCCGGTACGGCCATTTATAGCCGTCTGCCTTTTGTGTCTCTGACCGATGGCCTGGGTTTTGAACTGGCCGATTCACAAGGCCGTTTTATTGCCGCTGAATTTGACTTGGGTCTAGAACAAACTGTACAGATCTGTTCCCTGTACCTGCCTTCGGGTTCATCGGGTGATGAAGCGCAAGCGCGTAAAGATCACTTTCTGGAAGAATATGCAAAAATCCTGAAACAGTGGCGCGATGAAAATAAATCGGTGATTGTCTGCGGTGACTACAATATCGTGCATAAACGTATCGATATTAAAAACTGGTCGGGTAACCAGAAAGCCTCGGGCTGTTTACCGCACGAACGTGCCTGGCTAGATCATATCTACGATGAGCTTGGTTATGTCGATACTTTCCGTGAAGTCCGCAAAGAAGCCGAATTATACTCCTGGTGGTCAAACCGTGGACAGGCGCGTGCCAAGAATGTTGGTTGGCGGATTGATTATCATGCCTGCTCTCCGGACTGGAAAGAGCGTACCGTTAATGCCTGGGTCTATAAAGAACAATGGTTTAGCGACCATGCCCCCGTGATCATCGACTACAAACTATAATCTTCATTATTTAATTGAGTGAACATACGTTCACTCAATTAAGGCTTATCTCTTACATGACATGACGTATTTTTTGGGTTTATCTTAATGTAATAACATAGCATTATAGCGCTACGGCACAAGGACATGTCAGGACGACAACATAAGGACAGGACGCCGTAGGACGAAAATAAAACAGACTATAGATTTAGCTTGTTTTGCATGGATGTGACATTGGACGTTGGATTGAGACCCGCATGATCAGGATGATTAAATGCGGGTTTTCTATTTCTATTATTCCCAAATTTTTATTTTTCTTATTATTTAGATTGTTCTTTTTCTTGCTGCTCATGTTAAAGCTGCTTGATGTCATTTTGATGACATGACTTTTCTGGTATTTAAAATTTTTTCTTTTTTTTCATTTGCTTTTGCATGGTTTGCTGCTGCCAATTTGGTTAAGCTAGTTCATGATTTAAATTTTTTAGAGGGCAGCTATGTTAAAAATTTACGGAATTAAAAATTGTAGTTCGATGAAAAAAGCCTTTGATCTGCTGACAGAGCAAGGTCTGAGTTATGAATTTCATGATTATAAAAAACAGGGCATCGATGCTGAAACCGTCAAAACCTGGCTGGATGCCTTGGGTCAGGACGTGGTTCTGAACAAGAAAGGCACTACCTGGCGTAAACTCAGTGAAGAAGAGCAACAGGCCACCCTGTCAAGTGAAAATGCCTTAATTAATGCATTAACCACCCATACCAGTTTAATCAAACGTCCAATACTGGCAACCTCTACAGGATTTATTGCCGGTTTTGATGAAACAGTTTATCGTGGCTTAGCCGGCTAATATCTTATATTGAATAACACTCATAAAAAAAGCCTGACATCGGTCAGGCTTTTGTATATCTGCTTAAAATAAATTAGTTGGCACGAATCCAGGTCTGGTTACGACCCAATGCCGCTACGCCGATAAAACCACGCAGTTCAAGTTTCTTGCCACCATCTGCCAGCTGGCCTTTTAACTTATAGGTCTTACCAGATTGCGGATCAAGAATCGAACCGCTGTCATAACTGGTACCACCAGCATTTTTCAGACCTTTAACAATAGTCAAGCCTTTCAGAGATTTGTTGTGATATGGACCTTCACATTTCTTGCAGGCATTTTCTTCACCTGGAGTTAACACAGACTGAATACTGGCTGACAAAGTGCCGTTCTTTTGTTCAGTGAATTTAACCATGGCCTTAGGCTGCTTGGTTTTATCATCAATGGTTTTCCATACCGTGCCATTTAAAGGATCCGCGGCATTAGCCAGTGCAGATAAGCCTAGTAGTCCTAACGTAAGCGCTATTTTTTTCATTTTTCTTCATTTCCTTAGTCTGAAAATAGACCCATGTAGTATTAAAAAGTCACAACAATTTTTCAATTTTTAGGTGTGACTATTTAGTGTAACCTTGTAAATATGGTTGGTAAATAATCTATACGATCAATAAAAGCACAAAAAGATGGAAGGAAGATGAAGATAAGCCCGCTAACGAAACAATTAATTACAGAAAGCTTTTTAAAAACGGCCATTCGTGCCCCGAGCAGATTCAGTCTTCCACCGAGTTCGATGCGCATTGCACTGGAACAGATGTGCAAACTTTTCCCTCAGGATAAAACGGTACAGATTCGCTCGCTCCGATTGGCCGGACTGCGCGCGGAAGAAATTAAGCCGCAGCAGGAATCGACCCAGCTGATTTTTCATATTCATGGCGGTGCATTTTACTTAGGTTCTTTAAATACCCATCGTGCCTTTATGACTCAAATTGCAGCTCGAACCCAGATGCAGGTGCTGCATGTAGATTATCCATTATCACCCGAATCTGCCTATCCAGAAGCGTTGGAAGCCTTGTTTGATGTCTATAATCTGCTACTAGATCAAGGTGTTCAGGCCAAAGATATTATTCTGTCCGGCGATTCTTGCGGTGCCAATCTGGCCTTGGCGCTGGCACTCAAAATACAGCAGGAAAGTCTGCCACAGGTCAGCGGTCTGATTCTGCTGTCTCCACTGCTGGATTTAACGTTGACCAGTGAATCTTTACGTTATAACCAGAAGCATGATGCCCTGCTGTCTCTGGAAACGGTTCAAACCGGGATTGAATATTATGTGCCGCGTTCGATTGATCGTGGTGATCCGGAAGTTTCTCCTTTTTTTGCCGATTTAGCCGGCTTGCCACCGATTCATATTCAGGTAGGTTCCAAGGAAATTCTGCTGGATGATGCTAGTCGTTTTAAAGAAAAAGCGGAACAGGCGGGTGTCGAGGTCGAATTTAAACTCTATACCGGCATGTGGCACAACTTCCAGATGTTCAGTGCCTGGTTCGATGAAGCCAAACAGGCGCTGACCGATCTTGCAGAATTTGCCCATCGTCTGGACCGAGATTAAGCATGATTTAGCATATAAAAAAGGTCAGCCGTAGCTGACCCCTTGAAAAGAGGTTTTAGGTTTTAAATGGCCTGAACTTGCTGCAATGCAGTTTGCAATGCTTGGGCTTTAACCGCTTCGCCCATGTTCACTCCTTCAGCACGAATCACTTCGATATCATTCACACCGGTAAAGTTAAACACGGTTTTCAGGAAAGCCTCCTGAAAATCAGCCGGGCTTTGCTCGCCATAGACACCACCACGGCTGCTGGCGATATACACTTTTTTATTGCCCGCCAGACCCACAGGACCTTGTTCGGTATATTTAAAGGTACGTCCCGCGACACAGATCCGGTCAATCCAGGCTTTTAAGGTCGATGGCAAACCGAAGTTATACATCGCTGCACCAATCACCACGACATCAGCCTGTAAATATTGATCTAAAATTTCCTCGCCCAATGCCGTCTGTTCTGCATTCTGCCCCATTAAAATTTCGGCAGTAAGATGGGGAATAGGCTGTGCTGCCAGATCCAGGTACTCAACTTCAATGGCCTCAGCATATTTTTGCTGCAATTGTTCCACCACGGCCTGAGTCAACTGACGCGAAATAGAAGCATCTCCTAAAATACTGGAATCAATCTGTAAAACTTTCATGGCTTCGCTCTTTATCTTTGGTTGTTTCTAACAATGCAGCCATTTTAACGATTGACCATATTGAAATAATTAGCACAAATAAAACACATCATCCTGAATTTAGAACAAAACTGTATGCCTCTTAACCTCTTTAATTTTGATTAGAACCCTTTGGTATAGCCTAGATCACTTATGCTATAGGCAAAGAATGAGCAGATCAGATATCAACTAAATCACAAAAATGTTTTAAATATTGTTGTTTATCAAGCATTCAAACTTATGTTATCTTGTGTAAATAAAGCTATAAATATCCAATAAGTCTTAAAAAATCTGCCATAACAATTAAAGTCAGACCGGGACCATGAAGCGAATATCGCCTGTATTAGAAAAAGTGCTAAGACACAGAATCAAGAAATATCTGGTCGAAGATGAAGTCGTGATGAACTGGCGTATCCTGAAGAAATGCATCCTGATGCTGACTTTGGGATGCGGTGTACATCTGACCTGGCTCGGCTGGGATCTCTTTGTTTTATTCAATCCTGAGTATTGGCAATATGTACAGATTGAACGGGTTCATTCACAAGTCGTGCTGAACGGCAGTTTTTTATTGATTTTAGCCTTACTGATTTATCCTTGTTATAAATTTCAGGGCAACCGTCTGGTGGAACGTTATCTACCCTATCTGGCAGTCGGCACCTTTGTGGTTTCGCTATGCCGGGATGCCTATATTGTCGGCGTGATCAGTCCGGTCGCTACCACCGCTTACGTCTGCTTAATTATGGTCGGTCTGGTGCTGTTTCATCGCACGCTGGTGTATAGCATGCTGATTCCAGCGTCAATTTTCCTAGGCGGATGTGCCTATTTAAGTTTCAGTCATCAATTGCCTTATTCACCGCTCTTTAATATCGATGACAAGCTTTTTTATAATGGTTTCTGGCTGTTATCGATGCTGTATTTCATTTTGCCAATTCTGGCCGTCTGCATGGTCTTATTCGAGATTCTGCTCAGTCAATGGCGTCATCGCGAGCAGCTGATCAAACAGCTGAGCCAGATTGATCCGCTCACCAATCTGTTTAACCGCCGTAGTATCAACCAATGTCTGGATAAACTGAATGCCGCAGCCACTCCCAATTATGCTTTAGTGCTATTAGATCTGGATCATTTCAAGAAAATTAATGATCACTATGGCCATCATAAGGGCGATGAAACCTTAGTTGAAGTGAGTGCTGTACTGAACCAGCAATTGCGCGAAAGTGATGTGGTCGGCCGTTTTGGCGGGGAAGAATTTATTTTGGTGCTTAAAAATACCAGTCTGGAAAAAGCCGAGCAAGTGGCTGAACGCTGTCGCATCGCCATTCAGCAATTGCAGATTTTCAGTGATGAGGGTGAGCTGATTCCAGTGACCGCTAGTTTCGGGATTGCCATTTCTAGCGCGGAATTACGTCCGCAACAGTTATTAAGTCAGGCCGATCAGGCGCTTTATCAGGCCAAAGCGGATGGGCGTAATCTGGTCAAAGCTTATGCTGAACAGGCGCCAGTACAGATGCAGGTTTCTTAAACGGGTTCAGCTTTTTTTAAGAACTAAATTATGGATTTTCACTTTGAGCCAGTGCTTGCAGCTGTGCCAGCAATTCTGCCTCGCTAAAAGCACCGGTTAAACGTAAACCCCTAATTTCCTGCTGCTGCGCATTCAAAAATAAATACGTTGGCGGCCCGAGAATTTCCCATTGGTTTAACAGCGCTTGATGAGAGACATTATATTGGCTTAAATCCAGCTTGATCAGGAAATATGGCGCCAGAGCCTGCTGCACCGCTGCAGATTTTAAAATACGATGTTCGATCGGCTGACAGGCGACACACCAGTCGGCGTAGACATCAATAATGATCTTTTGCCCTTGCGATGCTTTGGCCAAAATTTGCTGAAATTCTGCTGCGCTGCGTGCCACATGCCAGTTGGCTTCTGTACTCACCTGCTCCACAAAAAACCGCTGACTATGCTGATATTGGCTATAAGCAATATAAGGCACGGCCAGTACCAGACACAGGATATACAGCCATCTTAGACCAGTGCGATGCCAGAAAATCCGGAACAGCACATAAGCCACGAAGGTCATGCCCAAAGCTAAGGATAACCACTGTAAAGCGGCTTCTGAAATCAGTGGGCGAATAAAATACAGCGCTAGCGCCAGCATGATAAAGGCAAAGAGCACTTTGATCTGATTCATCCAATGCCCGGCTTTAGGCAGAATCCGTGCACCCAGAATACTGGCCAGCAATAAAGGCGTGCCCATCCCAAAACCTAAAGTAAACAGCAGTAAAGCTCCCTGCCACTGACTTTGCGTCTGGGAAATAAACAATAATGCGCCTGCCAGCGGTGCGGTCATGCATGGCCCCACCAGAAGCGCCGAAATCATGCCCATGACACCGGCACTGACCAGACTGCCTCCCTGCTGCATAGCCTGTGCTCGATCCAGACGATGAACCAGACGTTGCGGCAGTTTGATTTCAAACAGGCCAAACAGATTCAGGGCAAACAGGACAAATAGGATGCTAAATGCGATCAGGGTTCCCGGTTGCTGCAACCAGCGCTGGAAGTTCAGACCAGCTGAAGACGCAATTAGGCCAAGTACTGCATAGACAGCGGCCATACTGCTGACAAAAGTCAGTGCAATCATCCAGGCTTTCAGACCTTTACTGTCACGTACGATCAACGAGGTCAGAATTGGCAGCATCGGCAAGGAACACGGGGTGAAAGCCAGTAAAATTCCCAAGCCGAAGAACAGTAAAAGCCCATAGCCCAAAGAGCGCTCAAGCAACTGGGCTGACCATTTCTGGTCTTGTGCTGCATAAGGTTCGGTTTGTGTGTTGGCTGATGCAGAGATTTCATCTGCTGTAGATTCTGAGGAATCCACTGTATTAAACAGGGTATTGTGTTGCAGTGATGAAGTATTCAGATCAAGTAAACGCTTTGCTCCTGATCCGGCAGCTTCGAATTGCACCAGACCGGACAAATCGGTCTTGAACTGAATGGTTTGTGGCGGATAACAGATCCGGTCTTTGGCACAGCCTTGCCAACTGACCTGATAGGATTGCCCCGCTTGAGTCGGGATCTGAAACTTTAACTGCTGATAATAAACCTGGGTATGTCCATAGTTATCATCATACAAATCTTCAGCGGGTGGCAACTCAAACGACACCGGTTGGTTGCCCTGCCGGACTTCAATTTTATGCTGATACAGATAATAGTTGTCTGGAATCTGCCAACTCAGTTCAGCCTGCTGCTGACTGGTGGAGATCACGCTCACAGGAAAAGCCTGCTCGGCAGACAACAATGCAGTTTCCGCCTGAGCAGGACTGCTGAACAAGGTGCTTCCCAAAATAACCAGGGCAAGCATTTTCCCCCAGGTCGGGAACTGCGAGTATTTCATCATCTGTGAGTTGAATAACTTAGAACAGCACAGAGAAACCTAAGCCTGAGAAGTAACTTCGATCTGCACCATCCAGATCTACACCGACATTCGCATCCAATTGGACACGGTCGTTTAAGGCATACATAACCCCGGTACCGAGTGCGTATTGATTATCGACACTTTCCGCTTTACGGTAAATCAGTTCAGAATAACCTGACCAGCGATCAGTAATGCGGTAGCCTAGAGAAGGAATCGCAGACACTGCCCAGTTGCTGTCCTGCCATTCATAACGCATGGTCAATGCGGTACTGACCAAGTCATTATATTGATACGACACGACAGAACCCAAGCTGTAAATATCTTCTTCATTAGTGAAACCGGCATTGCCTGTTGCAATGATGGCTTCGGCCAGCAAAGCCATACTGAGTTTGTCATCATCCAAATCAATGGCCTTTTTCAGACCAATACTAACATCGCCCAGACCATCATCTTCTTCGGTCTGGCCATTGGATTTCACTTGGGTCCAGGTCGGGCCAGCCCAACCTAAACGCAATTCCAGATCATCACTGAGTCCGGTACGTAACAACATATCTGCACTGAGTGTGGTCGCGGTCTGATCGCCCGACTTGCTATAACGCGCTGTAGGCAAGCCTTGCTCCCAAGCGACATTTCCGACTGGAGTAATTCCAGTACTGAGACCCTCACCTGGTCGATCAAATTCAAAATCTGCTGCGAAAAGCTGTGCACTACAACCGGCCAGTGCAATCAAACCCAAGGTTTTTAATGTTGTCATGTTGGAGCTCTTTATTAAAATTTAACTGAGTTCTTTGGTCATTTTTGCGCCATGCTTGCGAAGCAGTTCTAGCGTCTGTTTTTCTTCATCCAAGGCTTCTGACCAGTTGATTTCATCAAAATCACAATCAAAGAATAGATCACTAATTGAAGATAAAATAGTCATGCCATCTTCATCTTTGCTATTTGGATCGACTTTTTCATCCAGTAAACGCTGTACAGCTGGCGCGCATGCGGCACTTGCGGCATCCCAGAGTGGACCATAAATTTCTTCTGCATCCCACAAATGCAGATTCACTTTGGCCTGGATCAGTTCTTCCAGAATCTGTAAATGTACCGCCAAACGTGCCTGTTTCTCCTCTTCTGAAAGTGGTGTTCCGGCTTCATACAGCTCACACACTTCTTCCCACCATTTAAACAGGCCATCTGACCAGACCGAAATCACCGGGCCTTTGTCATGATCAATAAAATTCGGGTTGAGTCCATCTGCCAGCAGCTGTTTGACCTGGTCCAGATTTAATTCTTCGAGTGCTTGCACAAAAAGTTGTTGTTGCGCAGTTAACATGATGGAGCTCACTTTGATTCGTTTTCGACTATTATGCCGAATAAAGCAGGATTTGTTGTGCTTCTCATAACTATATTTTTGTTTAATACGAAAAAAGCCCCGCAGGGCTTTTTCAAATCGGTTCGGCTTAGTCTTCGATATCCGCAGTATCTGTGTCTGCTAGTTCGAGAGCACCAGGACGAACATTGTCTTTTTTCTCGATCACATGTTCCAGACTACGTTTTAGTCGGTCAATTGCACCATGGATCGCAGTATCGACATTATGGCCACGATGATTGACTACGACAGGTTTCAAGCCTGCAGGACGCGCTTCAATCATACAACGAATATCGTCATCGCCGCCTTTGGCGCCATTTTCATCACTAAGATGGACTGAAAAATGGGTAATACGTTCGCTGTGGCGCTGGAATTCTTGATTTAATTCTTCCCGTACATAAGTAATTAAACGATCACTATTCTGAATGTGGTTATCGGTACGAAGTTCAATATTCATATATTACCATCCTCAATCTTTGTAACTTTTGAGTGCAAAATTTTTTATCTTGGCACGTTTGTAGCTTGCTGTTTCGCATCGCATTTCACTTCTTCAAATGATTGGAATCACACCCTCCATTTTGAATGATGAACACATTTTTGAGTCTGCAGAATCGTGTCCTTATATCTTGAATATCGGCTGTATCTTGGAAATATGCAAGTGATATTTTGGTTTTTTAGCAAAAGAATAATCCATTGTGACAACTGCTTACTCAGCTCAAAAATACAGGATTTTTCAAACGGAAATTTCACAACCTTTCACATGATTTAATTTGAAATAATTTTTTAGCCAGACCGATAAATCGCTTAAATAACACTCGACCAGAAAACCTAAAAAAGGAGGAATTAAAAGTATTTTTTATCGAAATTAGCTCACTTTTACCTAATAATTTATCTTATAAGATCAGTGCCTAGTCAGCCTTACAGTCCTGAATAGATCATTTGCTTTATCATTATTTAGTTGCTTTTGCATAACCGGGAAAAATACTCTTTCGTCATTTTAAAATAACAACCTGCAAAATAATTTTTCATTGAAATATAAGACCGT
The DNA here is from genome assembly GCF_024129595.1 of Acinetobacter lwoffii. Taxonomy (GTDB): domain Bacteria; phylum Pseudomonadota; class Gammaproteobacteria; order Pseudomonadales; family Moraxellaceae; genus Acinetobacter; species Acinetobacter lwoffii_O. The sequence goes on from NZ_JAMXXS010000005.1 coordinate 68,132, forward strand.
TCAATCTCACTTGAAGAGGCTGAGAACAGGCTTATAAAACGACGGTCATTTGAGATTTTCAAACTAACCTCATTACACAAACAGAACAAAGCTGTTCAGCCTCAGGCCCAAATTAATTACTAAACAATCTGTATATCCCCCCCTATTTTTTACTGATTTTGTAAGTTAATCATCGTAAATTGAAGTGATTTTATATTTTTAGTTATACATTCAGTCTTTTAAGGCACTACATATTCAACTTTATTTAAAAAATAATAATTTAGAGAAGTATCAGCGAAAGGCAATGAAAACTGAGGAAGATGATCGTCTTCATTCAACTCATGGGGGCTGAAATATATTTAAGTCAGCGATCACTTTTAACTTTATTTTTACTTATTAATCTGTATGCTTATTCTGCTTTCTCGGGGGGATAGATTTAAATGAAATTTACACAACTTGCGGCACTTTGTGCATTGGCTTCAACTGCAGCATTTGCTCAAGCAAAACCAGTTTGGCAGGACTTTAGCGTTACAGGTCTTTATGGTGAAAACTATGCTTACCCTGTCGTTGGTGATGAAATAGAGCAACGTACTGTGACTGCTGAATATGCTGCTGGTCTTAAATATGGTGACTTCTTTGCTTTTGCTGACCGTAGCAACACAGATGCTGGTAATGACACTTATTTCGAAGTTGCACCACGTTTAAGCCTTGGTGCGGTAACTGGCCAAAAACTTGAACTGGGCCCTATCAAAGATGTATTGATCGCAACAACTTGGGAAGGCGGTCAAGGCTTTAACAACTACTTGTATGGTGTTGGTTTTGCTTTAAATGTTCCATATACAAATTATGCAAATGTGAACTTCTACAAAGCTGAAAATGATGGCAGTGAAGATGATTATCAAATGACGATCACTTACGCAGTCCCATTTAAAATTGGCGGTGAAGAGTTCTTGGCTGATGCATTCTTAGACTGGTCAACAGCTGAAAAGAATGGTCACGCAAGTGAGTTAAACTGGACATCTCAGTACAAATGGAATGTAGGCAAACACATTTCTCCAGAAACAAAATTGTATGTGGGTATTGAACATTCAGTTTGGAATAACAAATATGCCATTAAAGACTTAGATCAAAATGATGTTAGTGCATTGGTTAAATACCATTTCTAATTGATGTATGATCAAAAGCAGAACTCCGGTTCTGCTTTTTTTTAAACTGTGATTTCAGATCAACCTTACCAGAACAAGAATATGCCTGATTTTGACATTCGACCTGCGACCGAACATGATCTTGAAACCATCCTCAAGATTTATAATCAGGAAGTACTTTATGGTACTGCGACCTGGAACAGAACAGCCTTTGATCTGAACTATTTCAAAATCTGGTTTAAACAGCTTAAAAATCAGAATTTCCCGGTTTTTGTGGTTGAAGATATTCAAAATCAAGTCGTTGCTGGCTATGCTTGTTATGATCAGTTTCGTAGTATTCAGGGCTTTCAACAGACGGTAGAACATTCCATCTTTTTAAATCCAGATTATGCAGGGCAAGGTTTGGGTTCTAAATTATTACAGTATTTAATTGAACAGGCTCAAGTACAGAAATTGCATATCATGGTCGCAGCGATTGATTCAGAAAACACCTCATCGATTCGTCTGCATGAAAAACTGGGTTTCGTTCAAACTGCCTATATGCCGCAAGTCGGACAGAAGTTTGGGCAATGGCGTGATTTGGTCCTCTTGCAACTGAATCTGGATCGAGCTTGATTCATTCTTAGTTTAAAGCTATTCCAGAACTGCTTTCTGGACACTCCTTTTCAGCTTTTTAATATTTGGTCATCACGATATTTGGTTGTTATCCAGTTTAATAAGCACAAGTTCTATTTACTTATACTAGCGGCTATGTATTATTCAGCTCAAAATCATACTGAATAACACTATGTATAAATCTCTATTGTCTATCGGTCTTTTAGGTTTAAGCGCGCACACTTTTGCTGATTCAGATTTTGAAAAAGAGCTCCGCTCAGGCTGTAGCAAAGTGCAAAGCTATGCAAATAATGGCAAGAAATTCTACGACCAAAAACAATATCAAAAGGCTATAGCGCAATTTGAGCAACAAGCCGCTTGGTCATCTTTTTGTGCGATGAATGTAGAAGACGGCGTTACAGCTTTTTCTGAGCGTGATATCACCACGGCATTTAATAATGTCGGTTTAAGTTATGCCAAGCTTGGAAAGCCGCAATGGGCACGCGCCTGGTTTTCCGTTTTTCCGAATACTAAAGCCAGCCAGTTCAATCTAAAACAGTTACCTGCACCAGAAAAACCGAAGAATTTTGCAGGAAAATATGTCCGCTATGCAGGTTTTGGTCAGTGGAATACGATGGAAGTTAAACCAGTTTCTAATGCCTACCAGATTGAGTTTAATGGACTCTATATGGGTTTGCGCAGTCTGATTTATGGACCAAATATGGGAGAATTTTCAACCCGCATGCCACTGAATAAAGCTCAGACCAATTACAGCGTAGAAGATTGCAAAATTGATTTAAAATTTCAGTTTAACGCTCAAATTGGACAACAGATTGTGGTGAATAGCAGCAATCCGATGTCTTGTGGTTTTGGTCATAATGTCTCGGCAGAGGGTGCATACTTAAAAGTGGAGTAGCGCTTTTGAGCTTAGACACTCTGGGTGATTTTGCAATGGTGGATCTGATTGGAAGTGAATATCATTGTAATTTTTCAATTCAATCAAACTATTGAAACTTCAGAAGAAGTTATATCTAGCCTAATTATTTTTTGTTATATACTCAAATGACTAAAAATAATTTTAAGAGCTAAAAATTTGGATTCCAACTTACTCACATTAGGTAGTTTTATTACTAGCTTAGGCACATTGATTGTTGCAGTATTTGCACTTCATTCTTGGAAAAAACAATTTAATAAAAGCCTACAACGAGATTTTGTTTTAGATGCATTAGATACTGTACATGAAGTCTCTGCATTGAATTTTAAAATCGTTAACAAATTCAATTATGAAACAGAAAAAGATAATAATTTTCTACTTATATCAGAATATTATTTGAATCCGATACCTGCTAACTATCAAAATTTACTAGAGTCATTAGGACATAGTATGGTTAATTTGGAAAAGGTTTTAAATCGTTTAAGCAAAATCCAAAATGATGAATATTTTGATACACTTTCAGAAAAATACATTGAAACTATATCTGAAATTTACATGTTTTTTGAGTCTGATGAACTAATTGGACTTGATCATCCCGATATAATCAAAATGAGTGAAAAAGGTTGGACTACATCATGGTTAGATAAAGCCTTTGATAAAGAGCGAGTGTTAGAATTTCAGATTGAAGAGTATTTATTAAAACTATTAAAAATCTAAAGAGAGTTTCCCTCTCCCATAGGGAGAGGGTTAGGGTGAGGGAAATTAAATTGCCACCAACTCCCGAATGCCTTTCTCCGGCATTTCACTACCTACACCTTGTGCAACGACTTGCCCGCGTGCCATTACGGTATATCCATCGGCAAGTTCTTCAGCAAAGTCATAAAACTGCTCAACCAGCACAATCGCCATCTCACCACCATCAGCAAGTTTACGAATGACCCGACCAATATCTTTAATGATTGACGGCTGAATGCCTTCAGTTGGTTCATCCAAAATCAACACACGCGGCTCAGATGCCAAAGCACGGGCAATCGCAAGTTGCTGCTGCTGCCCACCGGACAAATCTCCTCCACGGCGATGCTTCATTTCGTCCAAGACAGGGAAAATTTCATAGAGATGCTCAGGCACTTTGCGTGTCTTTGCTCCTTTATATTTCGCCATACCAATGAGGATATTTTCCTCCACCGTCAGCGTTGAAAAAATATCTCGACCTTGTGGCACATAAGCCAAACCTTCACGTACACGCTGTTCAGGACCGAGCTTGGATATGTCTTTACCATCCAGCAAAATCTGTCCGGATTTAATCGGTAAAATACCCATCAGACATTTAAGGAGCGTGGTTTTCCCCACCCCATTGCGCCCAAGCACCACCGAACATTCACCCACAGGTGCAGTCAATGACACATCACGTAAAATATGACTGCCACCATAAAACTGATTGACGTCTTTGACTTCTAACATCGCGGTCTCCTTAACGTCCTAAATACTTTTCAATGACATCTTCATTGGTTTGTACTTCTGCCAATGTGCCTTCTGCCAAAATTGCGCCTTGCGCCAATACCGTGACTTTTTCACTAATGGTGTCGATAAAACTCATATCATGCTCGACCACAACGAGGGTGTGATTTTTCTTGAGTTCTAAACACAGCTCTGCCGTGCGTTCGGTTTCGGCATCAGTCATCCCTGCCACAGGCTCATCAAGCAAAATCAGTTTAGGGCGTTGCATCAGCAACATACCGATTTCTAACCATTGCTTTTGACCATGTGACAGCAAGCCAGCAGGTTTATTAATGAACTCTTGCAGACGAATTTGAGTGAGGGATTCATCCAAGGCATTTTGTGCATCCGGATCAAGCTTGCTAAAGAGGCTTTTTTTCACACGTTTGTCTTTCGGTGCAGCGAGTAATAGATTTTCCATGACCGTGAAATTTTCAAACACCGTCGGTTTTTGGAACTTACGCCCAATGCCTGCTTCGGCAATTTCTTCGGTACTCATTTTGGCTAAATCATAGTTTTGCCCGAAAAATGCGGTGCCTTCAGTGGGTCGAGTTTTGCCGGTAATCACATCCATCAAGGTAGTTTTCCCTGCACCATTGGGTCCTATGATGCAGCGTAATTCCCCTTCTTCAATGTAGAGCGACAAATCATTTAAGGCACGAAAAGCATCAAACCAGACGCTGACTTTTTCTAAATACAGTGCAATACCGTGGGTAAAGTCCGCGCCTTGTTCTTTAGGACGACCATAGCCTTCAGTGGCATGACCACCATGCGGTTGTAGGATCTCGCTCATTCGCTACGCTCCTTTTTAAAACGGTCAAACAGACCAATAATGCCTTTTGGCAGAAAGATGGTCACCACAATAAATAACGCACCCAAAATCAACAGCCATGCTTCAGGATAAGCCGAAGTAAAATAGGTTTTTACCCCGTTAATGATGCCTGCACCAATTAGTGGGCCAATCAGTGTGCCACGTCCACCCGCTGCCACCCAAACTGCCATTTCAATCGAGTTCACCGGGTTCATTTCACTTGGATTAATAATGCCTGCTTGCGGCACATACAGCGCGCCTGCAATCCCTGCAATCACCGCAGAAAGCACCCAAGCAGAGAGCTTGTACCAAAGCGTACGATAACCCAAATATTGCAGACGGTTTTCGCTGTCACGAATTGCCCCCAACACCCGACCATAGGGTTTATTCATTAAATGACGTAAACCAACAAAACAGAGCAGCAATACCAGTGCGGTGATAAAGCACAAACTCGCACGCATCGATGCAGAGGTAATGTCCATGCCTAGAATGGTTTTAAAGCCTGTAAAGCCATTATTGCCACCAAAGCCGGTTTCATTGCGGAAGAATAGAAGCGCTGCTGCAAAAGTCATGGCTTGAGTAATAATCGAGAAATACACGCCCTTAATTTTCGAGCGAAAAGCAAAGAAACCAAAAATAAAGGCAATGATACCCGGTACTAAAACCACAAGTGCCAATGACCAAAGGAAGTATTCCGTACCGACCCAAAACCACGGTACTTTCGTCCAACTGAGGAAGCGCATAAAGTCAGGAATGCTATCGCCTGCCGATTGGCGCATCAGATACATGCCAAAGGCATAACCGCCAAGGGCAAAGTACAAACCATGTCCCAGACTTAAAATCCCGGCATAGCCCCAGACCAAATCCAGTGCCAACGCCACCAAAGCCAAACACATGATTTTGCCAATCAGGGTGACCCAATACGCAGATAAATGCAGCGCTGAATCAGCAGGTAATAAATGTAGCCATGGCAATGCCAATAAGATGGCAAAGCACACGGCTATGGCGATACCGCTACGTGGTTTATCTGAAAGTAATTGTGTAATCTTCATGTGCTTACTCCACAAAACGGCCTTTGATGGCAAACAAACCTTGTGGACGTTTTTGAATAAACAAAATCACAAGCACCAAGAGAACAATTTTTGCCAGTACCGCACCAATACCAATTTCCAAGGCGGTACCGCTAATACCCAGACCAAGCGCTGCAAGAACTGCACCCCACACCTGACCTACACCACCGACAACCACCACCAAGAAGGCATCAATAATGTAGTTTTGCCCTAAATCTGGCCCGACATTACCGACTTGTGCCAAGGCACAGCCTGCAAGACCAGCAAGACCTGAACCCAAACCAAAAGCCATCATGTCGATACGGCTTGAACGAATACCAACGGCTTGCGCCATTTGACGGTTTTGCGTTACGGCACGAACAAAGAGGCCAAAACGGGTTTTATTCAGTAAATAAACCAACAACAAAAGCACTGCAATGGTAAAGACAATAATCGCAATACGGTTATAGGGCAGCATCAAGCTTGGAGTAATCGAGATCCCGCCTGACAGCCAGGAAATGTTAGAAACTTCGACATTTTGCGCACCAAAAGTCATGCGTACCAATTGCATCAGAATCAGGCTGACACCAAAAGTGGCAAGCAAGGTTTCCAACTGGCGACCATATAGCGGACGAATCACGGTACGTTCAATCAACATGCCGATCAGCCCACTTACCAAGAATGCCGCAGGAATCGCGGCGATTAAGTACCAATCGACATAGCTGCCCAAATAGCTTTTAAACAGGCTTTGCACTACATAAGTGGTATAGGCGCCAATCATAATGAGCTCACCATGCGCCATATTAATCACACCGAGCAAACCGTAGGTAATCGCAAGACCCAGTGCAGCAAGCAACAAAATACTGGCGGTACTTAAACCTGAAAATAAATGTCCTGTCCATTCACTGGCTTGAATACGGGTTTTAATACTGTTTTTCGCTTCAAGCAAAGCCGCTTTCAGCTCTGGATGTAAATTCGGCTGTGTTAGCTCATTTTCCACCATCGCCAAGACATCGGGACGATTGGAGTCTTGCAAGGCTTTCGCCGCTTGAATTTTAACTAAGACATCTGCATCTTGATAATCCAGACGCGCTTTAAGCTGGGCCAAACGGGCTTTGACTTTGTTATTTTGTTCGTTCAAATACAGGGCATTGATGTGAGCAACATTCAGCTCTGCCAAGTTGCTTTCATAAATATCAATCGCTTCTAAACGCTCGGAAGCATCTTCAGATTTGAGTTTTCTTTGTGCCAAACCAAAGTTGAGCGCTTTACGCAAGGTATTCACCAAAGTCACTTGTGATAAGTCACTCGGCCAATCTGCAACGATGCCTAGACTCGGATAGCTGAGTAATTTTTCGTCCGATTCTAAAATATAGGTTTGACCATTAGCCCCACTATAAAGCTGCTCGTTTTCAACATATTCTGCAAGCTGATCTAACTGCTCAATACTGCCCGGCCATTGCTTCAGTAAAGCACGGCGCTGGGCAAAATCACCTTGCACAAATTGCTGGATTGCATCTTGTTGTATTGCTGCAGTCAATGCAGTGCTATTTGAGGATTGTTCTGCTGATACCAGTTGCACACAAATAACCTGTACAAATACCAGAAAAATAGCGACGATATTCACGCGAATATTCATTATATTCACCCCTATTCCATTGGAAATTTTCCGTGGAGAGTAAGAAAAAAATCAGAGGACACCTGCCACGGCTGTGGCAGGCAAAAGATAGCTGTTATTTCGGAATGTACGGGCTCCAAGGCTGTGCCTGGATGGCTTGTGGCGTTTTATAGACCACATCAAACTGTCCATCGCCACGAATCTGACCAATCATGACTGGCTTGTGTAAGTGGTGATTCGTCGCATCCATTTTTAAGGTATAGCCGGATGGGGCTTTGAATTCCTGACCTGCCATCGCTTCACGGACTTTATCGACCTCTGTAGAACCTGCTTTTTCAACGGCTTGCTTCCACATGTTAATCCCGACATAAGTTGCTTCCATTGGGTCATTGGTCACGAGCTTGTCTGCATTCGGCAGTTTGAATTCCACCGCATACTGCTTCATTTTGTTGGTAAATTCTGTATTGACCGGATTCTTCACTGACATGAAATAGTTCCATGACGCCAAATGACCGACCAATGGCTTGGTGTCAATACCACGCAGTTCTTCTTCACCCACCGAGAACGCCATGACGGGAATATCAGAGGCTTTAATGCCCTGATTACCCAATTCACGATAGAACGGCACATTCGAGTCGCCATTGATGGTCGAGATCACCGCAGTCTTTTTACCAGCTGCGAATTTTTTCACATTGCCGACAATGGTTTGATAGTTGCTATGACCAAATGGCGTGTACTCTTCCATGATGTCCGCATCAGCCACGCCTTTAGACTTTAAAAAAGCACGTAAAATCTGGTTGGTGGTACGTGGGTAAACATAGTCTGTACCGAGCAGAACAAAACGCTCCGCTTTACCGCCCTCTTCACTCATCAAGTATTCCACGGCTGGAATGGCTTGCTGGTTAGGCGCAGCACCGGTATAAAAAATATTTTTGGATTGTTCCTGGCCTTCGTACTGTACGGGATAGAACAATAAGCCATTCAGCTCTTCAACCACTGGTAAGACAGATTTACGTGACACCGACGTCCATGCACCGAAAATTACCGCGACTTTGTCTTGGGTAATCAGCTGACGTGCTTGCTCTGCAAACAGTGGCCAGTCTGATGCTGGATCGACCACCACCGGTTCCAGTTTCTTACCCAGTACCCCACCCTTGTCATTGATTTCCTTAATCGCCATTAAGGCCGTGTCTTTCAGTGAGGTCTCAGAAATTGCCATCGTGCCTGACAATGAATGCAGGATCCCGACTTTAATCGTGTCGCCGCTATCTGCGACTTTGCTTTCTGCGCCCGGGGCTTCTGCTTTTTCAGCAGATTTTGAACACCCCGTTAATGCAACAGCCCCTGCCATGGTTGCGGCTAAAATACTTTTTGAAAATAAATTGCGTTGGAACATCAGATTTTTCTCCAAACTTTATAATGGTGCATTTTTCATGCTTGTCTTGTTGTACATCTGGATGGAGTGATTCAATTTCTGTGCCAAGGCTTCAAAAAATAAAAAAATTCACTTTAACTGATCTCATTATTTGTATTATGAATCATGTATTTAGTCATACTAAAAAGACTTAAAGCCCTATTGCAATGTAGAACTCAGACTCAACTTTAAATAAGTTGCATAAAGACCAATCAAAATATGCCAAAACTAAGATAGAAGATGATGTACAAATAAAGTGCAGCACCTTGAATATTTTTTGCACTGTTTTAAAACAAAAAATCCCGCGCTTGCGGGATTTTTTACTGCTTAAATTCGATAGTTTAAACCACCAAATCTGCCAGATTACCTTTTTGCTCCAACCAGTCTTTGCGGTCACTGGCACGCTTTTTCGCCAAAAGTTTATCCAGTAACCCTGCGGTATGATGAGCATCATCCAGATCCAGTTGCACCAGACGACGCGTGTTTGGATCAAGCGTGGTTTCACGTAACTGACTGGCATTCATCTCGCCCAGACCCTTGAATCGGGTAATTTGCGGATTCTTGGTTTTGCATTTTTTCAGGATGCTATTCAGCTCATCTTCATCCAAAGCGTAATGCACATCTTTGTTGTCATCAATACGGAATAATGGTGGCATTGCGACATACAAATGCCCCTCTTCTACCAGAGTCGGGAAATGCTTCACAAACAAGGCACACAGCAAAGTCGCGATATGCAAACCATCCGAATCGGCATCCGCCAGGATACAGACCTTGCCATAACGCAGTTCAGACAAGTCATCCGAACCCGGATCAACGCCAATGGCAATCGCAATATTGTGTACTTCCTGCGATGCTAGAACTTCGTCAGAAGAGACTTCCCAAGTATTCAGGATTTTTCCACGAATTGGCATAATCGCCTGGAAGTTCTTATCACGCGCCTGCTTGGCCGAACCACCCGCAGAATCCCCTTCCACAATAAACAGTTCTGACTGATCCAGATCATGGCCTACACAGTCCGACAGTTTCCCCGGCAAGGTTGGACCCGCGACAATTTTCTTACGTTCTACTTTTTTCGCTGCTTTGAGACGGCGACCGGCTTTGGAAATGGCCATTTCTGCCAGTTGCATGGCGATGTCAGAATTCTGGTTCAACCATAATGCAAAGGCATCTTTGGCAATATTCTGCACAATCCCTGCTGCTTCACGGCTCGACAGACGTTCTTTAGTCTGACCCGAGAACTGCGGCTCCTGAAATTTCAATGATAGGATATAGTTGACGCCGTCCCAGACATCTTCGACAGAGAGTTTCATATTCCGTGGCAGCAAATTCCGCAGTTCACAGAACTCACGCATCGCATCAGTCACGCCTGAACGCAGACCGTTCACATGGGTTCCGCCCTGTGCGGTCGGAATCAGGTTGACATAAGATTCCTGGACGCTTTCTCCGCCTTCGACATTCCAGCAAATCGCAAATTCTGCGCTGGCGCGCTCTGCGTCACCTGTGGCGACAAAAGCCGGTGCCGGAATAATTTCACGGTCTTCCAGCTCGTCCATCAAATAGTCGACCAGACCATTTTCAAACTGCCAGGTAATCTTTTCATCATTGATCTGATCAACATAATTGATCTGTAAACCCGCCGCCAAAACAGCTTTGGCTTTGAGATTATGTTTTAACGCTTTGAGGGCAAATTTAGGCGAATCAAAATATTTGGCTTCAGGCCAGAATTGTACCGTAGTTCCTGATACCCGTTTCGGTGCCTTACCTGCCAGCACTTCAAGCGGTGCAACCGGTTCGCCATTTTCAAAGGCCATTTTATACAGATTGCCCTGACGCTGAACTTCAACCTCTACCCGGGTCGAAAGCGCATTGACCACTGAAATCCCGACGCCATGCAAACCACCGGAAAACTGGTAGTTATCGGTGCTGAACTTACCGCCGGCATGCAGTTTGGTCATGATAATTTCAATACCGCTCTGGCCGTATTCAGGGTGAATATCCACCGGCATCCCACGGCCATTGTCTTCGACTGATAAAGAACCATCTTTATAGACCGTGACGGTAATCTTGTTGGCATGTCCTGCCAGTGCCTCATCGACAGCATTATCAATCACTTCCTGTGCCAAATGGTTGGGACGAGAAGTATCGGTATACATGCCCGGACGACGACGGACCGGATCCAGACCAGATAAAACTTCAAGAGATTGAGCCGTATATTGAGACACGTTATTCGGTTTCCTTTTTTATGCAGTCCAATAAAAACTGTAAGACGAACGGAATTTTTTCCGCAAAATCATCCATCCCGTGACTGCCATGCGCTTCAGTCATCAGTATTGCAGGGGGATGCGCAGCACTATAATAACGATGTGCTTCACGATAATCCAAAACTTCATCGCCTTGTTGCAGCAGAACCAGTATTTTGTCTGCATCTTGTGCAACAGGCAGGGCCAATTGCTGGAGTTGTACCAGATCTGCTTCATCCAGACACCAGTTCGGATGGACTTGATAAGGCAGTTGCTCGTCAAACAGTTCACGAAACAGTTGCCATGGTCGCATTGCCGGATTGATCAGTACAGCAGGCACAGCATGCTGTGCGACCAGATGTGTCGCATAAAATCCGCCGAGACTGCTGCCCAGTAACGCCACATCATGCATCGATTCAATCAGGCCAGAAACATACGCAATGGCAGCCTTCGGTGACATGTTTAAATCGGGTAAATGTACCTGAATTTCAGGATACTTTGCACAGTAATGTTGCAGCAATTTCCCCTTGATCGAGTTCGAATTACTCTTAAAACCATGCAAATAAATGATATTCATGAACTACCAACAAAAAACCCATCAATCATCAAAATTTAATTTAAATAATGTGAAGTACACTACGTTATAAGACCAGTTAATTGCTTAAATTGTCTGACAAAAAAGCTCAAAATCTTCTCTCATTCTCGTTATTTTAAGCTGAGGCCCTCAAAATCAGGAAACTCAACAAGAAAAAGAATTTATACCGCGAAGTTCTTTAAAAAGAAAGATGGCACCACATGCGGCTCATTGAAAGGACAGGATCAGATGCCAAGTTTGACACCGTTACATGAAACCTATTGTCGATGGGATCGAACCCCGCCGAGTCAGGCCGATGTACTGGAAGGTCTGGCGCAGCTGGTAACGATGCGCTTTAACGATGTGATCCAGGAGCTGATCAAGAGTATTCAACGCGAAATTTTAATGAGTATTTTCGGTTTAAGTGAAAATAATTCTGAAAAAATTCAGAATATTCCGTCGATTGTGCGGCTCTATCAAATGTCTTATGACATGCTGTTTCATTACGGTAATACCCTGATTGCCCCTGCTTTGCGCCAGATTATTGAACGCTTTCCTAAACTGCATAATAAACCGCTGACACCTTCCTTGCATTTTCTGGTCAGTGTCTTAAATGGCATTATCGGGGATTATCTGCTGAAATATCAAAACCCTCTAGCCCTGCCGATGGTGATCTATGACCATTATGGCTCGCTGCAAAAAGGTGAGCTAAGCGGTCGTATTACTTTGTTTGTACATGGCTTATGCATGAACCATTTAGACTGGTCAAATCGCAAATATGAAGGCATTGGGGCAAAATTACTGGCGCAGCGCGACCGCAATACCATGCTCTATCTGAATTACAATACTGGACGCCGGATTTCTGCCAATGGTCGAAGTCTGGCGAATACATTACAGGATCTGATTGCTCGCAATCCGAGAATTACCAGTATTGACCTGATCGGGCATAGCATGGGTGGACTGGTGTCACGCAGCGCACTGTTCTATGGCAAGCAGAATGTGTATAGCTGGGTCAACATGGTGGAGAATCTGGTCTGTCTGGGTTCACCGCATCATGGTGCGGTACTGGAACGTTTTGGTTTTAGCTTGCAGGACAAACTTGGACATTTTCCACTGATCCGGCTGCTTGGCCATCTGGTCAATATTCGCAGTAACGGTATTCTGGATTTACGCCATGGCAGCGTCCGGGATGATGACTGGGAGCATAATCCACTTCGGATCGGCTTTATGGATGATCACCGTAAACCTGCCCCGATTCCCTCGCATATCGATACCTATCTGGTCGCCGGTACCATCGAGTTTAAAAACCAAAAAAACAAGACCTTACATGTGATTGGTGATTATCTGGTCAGTATTAAAAGTGCTTTGGGCGAGCATCCCAATCCACGTTTCCAGCTCAAAGTCCCGGATGCAAACAAGGCGATTTTCTACGGCCTGAACCATTTTGAAATTCAGTATCATCCGCTGGTGGCCGAGCAGGTGGCGCGCTGGTTCTATCCAAGTATAGAAGATGAAGCCTTTGATCAGATTCATGAATATGTGATGGATCTGGACAGTCTGGAAGGCATTGCCCTGACCTGAACTTCAGCAAAATAAAAAAGCCCTCGATTGAGGGCTTTTTTATTAAATATGGAATTAATATTTATCTCTGAGTCGTTTAACCGGTGCCTTTTTATATTTACGCAGCAGTTGCCACAGGCTAATCAACAATAAAATACTGAAAAAGATCAAAGACCAGACAGGCAAGGATTGACCCAAAAAGGTCCAGTCAATCGCGGCACATTCCCCTGAACCATTTAAGACCTGTTGCAGTACAGACTGCATCGGCAGGGTTTCCAGCCAGTATTCCAGACCGGGACCACAGCTCGGCACCTGATCCGGTGGCAGGTTCTGTAACCAGACATGACGCGCAGCCACGCCCACAGACCACAAAATACTGAGCGAACCCAGCAAGGTATAGAACCGCTTCATGAGATTAGATGCGGGATTATGCAGGAATGCGATCAGTGAGATGATCCCGAGTCCGATTAATCCGACACGCTGAAACACACAGAGCGGACAAGGCGCCAGACCTTGTACATGCTCAAGATATAAGGCAAATGCCATGCCGATGACAGCAGCCAGAAACAACATACCACTCACGAAGCGATAACCCCATTGCATGGTGAATCCTCTTATTTTTTTATCGATATTGGGCTAAATAATCAGCAAAACTGACGCTGCTATCTTGCTCGAGTTGCTGTTGCTGCTGCAATGACTTTTGTGACATTTCTTCAAAATAAGCCAGGGTTTCCGGGCTGAGCTGATGTTCTTCATAGACACTGCTGTGCTGTTGGGCCAGATGTTGGCCAAAATGCCACATACCGCCCTGCTCACGTGTATCCCCGACCACCAGAGCAGACAAGGTGGCATCGACTTCATCGACCCGGATCATCATGGTTTTTAGAGCATCAGTATATAAGGTGGTGTCATAGGCCGAATTTAACAGCTTGGCCAGGGGATGCATACGTTGCAAATGCATGGCACACCAGTCTTCAATCGGATAAGACTGACCATTTTCCATAATTGCCGCATTTGGCGCACGGCCACGATTCACGACCTCGGCCTGATTCTGCTCAATGATATCCTGTTCATCGCTGAGGAGCGCCGGACTGTCCTGCAATAAACAGTACAAAGCTACCACTTCGAGGAAGCCGGCCGTATCTTCATTAATCCCAATCGGGCTATAGGGATTGACATCGACGGCACGTAACTCGACATAGGCAATCCCGCGATTTTCAAGGGCCTGTGACGGGGTTTCACCCGCGAGTGGCACCTGTTTCGGGCGCACTAAGCTGTAATATTCATTTTCGATTTGCAACACATGATCATTGATCTGGATCGGCTGGCCATTGGCATCATCTAGTCCCAGACGACTAAACGGTTTATACGGCGTTTTAACGGCTTTTTGCAGTCCGTCCAGATAGTCCTGCAAATTATTGTAGTGAATACCGAGCTGTTTCTGTGCAGAGTTTTGATAGCCAAAACGTCCCATACGTAGCGCAGTCGCATAAGGCGAATACAAGGTGCCTTTGACCAATGGCAGCAAGAAATGATCACGGCCAGTCATAAAGCACTGGCAGACCGCCGGACTGGCCCCGATCAGGAACATCACCAGTGGGGTCAGACGAATAAAGTTACGGATCAGGCCCATATAGCGATGACTGCGATAATCCTGCAAGCTCAATGCTTGCAGCGCCTCGTCCTGTTCCTGCTGTTGCAAGGCCTCGAACAGATGATCCGGGAAAGACAGGTTGTAATGCACGCCTGAAATCGTCTGCATACGGCGGCCATAACGCACACCTAGACCATGACGATACAAGGTTTTAAACAGACCGATATTCGAGCTGCCATATTGTGCCAGCGGAATACTGTCATCGCGGCTGTCCAGCATACACGGCATCGACAAAGGCCAGAGCTTTTCATCATTTTCCAGATGGCGATGTACAATTGCATGAATATCGCTGAGATAGTCCAGCGCCTTTTTAATACTGTCTTGTGGCGGAGTAATAAACTCCATCAATGCTTCAGAATAGTCCGTGGTGATATGTGGATGAGTCAAGGCTGAACCCAAGGCACGAGGATGCGCTGCCTGTGACAGGAAACCATCACTTTGCATACGTAAGCTTTCACGCTCGATACCACGCAGCATGCCTTTGATGAGTGACGACTCGACCCAGGTCGGTAACACATTTTGGGAAGTCGATTCAGGTTGACTCATTACAATCTCGCTTAAGGGGGCTAAATTATTAAATTAAAATCATCGGTTTAATCAGTATAACGTGATTTCATGCCGGCACATGACAGGCTGCCTAGTTTTCAGGCAAACCATTGATTTTTAATTTGGCAAATTTTTAACACAAACTTCCTCTATAAGACATGGAAAATTTGTGATTTTATTAACAAATAGATGCTAATGAATTGTAAATATTATGAATTATCAAGATATTTTAGACTTCTGGTTTCATGCGGACAGCCAGCCTCTGTGGTTTAGCCAAAGTCATGAATTCGACCAAAGTATTGCACAGCAGTTCATGAGCACCCATCAGCAGGCAGCCCGGGCTGAACTTTGGGGCTGGCGTAAAACCGCAGAAGGTCGGCTGGCTGAAATTATTGTGCTAGATCAATTTTCACGAAATTTATTCCGTGATTCTCCCCAAGCTTTTGCCCAAGACAGTCTGGCACTGGCCTTGGCTCAGGAAGCCATCAGCCTGAACCTGGATCAACAGCTCAGTCCGGAACAGCGTGCCTTTCTGTACATGCCATTTATGCACAGCGAATCCAAACTGATTCATGAATTCGCCTTAAAACTGTTTCAGCGTCTGGGCAATCCGACCAATCTGGAATTCGAGAAAAAGCATAAAGTCATTATTGACCGCTTTGGACGTTATCCGCACCGGAATCAGATTCTGGGTCGTGCATCGACCGATGAAGAACTTACTTTCCTGACCCAGCCCGATAGCAGTTTTTAAGATTTTTTAAGCCCGGCTGTCTGGACTGGATCATTGCATCAGGAGACCGAACATGAAAAATACACTACTGGGATTAGGTGTAATTGCTGCCCTCAGCCTGACGGGCTGTGCCACCACACCTTCCAAACCTTTGACCTTTGACCAGCTCGGCCAGTACAGCACCACGCCATTAAATGCCAATACCTATCGCATCAGCTTTCAGGCACGCCCTAATATGAGCTTTGGAACGGCGGAAGAAATTACCCTGCTCAAAGCCGCACAGACTACCGTACAAAATGGTTTTCAATTCTTCAGAGTACTGAATGATCCAAGTAACCGCACTCAACAACCTCCACGGCAAGCCATCGTCTATCCGGCGCCAAGCTTTTATCCGTACGGGTATTACCGCCGATATCCGGGATTCTGGCCAGACCCATTCTATGACCGTCCTTATACCGTGACTCTGGATCCTGCCCAGGTGGCTTATACCATTGAATGCTTCAAGGCCAATCAGGCGCCTCAAGATGCCTTTGATGCCCGCTTGATTTTACAGTCACTTGGGGCTAAATATGGTTTAAGTCCATCCGGTGCAGTGCTGCAACCGCAACCGGCCAATCCCTCCTGACAGGATGATCTATGCAGACAGAGCGTATCTCCCCGAGCTTACAACGCAGTAAACGTTTCGCGACCATCGCCCTGGTGGTCGCCGTACTGACCTGGTTGGCATTGATGGTTGCAGCCAAATTGTTACCTGAATATGTCTGGCTCATTCATATTCTGATGCTCTCGGCAGAAGCGGGTGTGGTCGGTGGCCTGGCGGACTGGTATGCGATTACCGTGCTGTTTCGTAACCCTTTTGGCAGATTGCCTATTCCCAAGTTTTTACGCGACCATACCGAAATCATTCCACGTAACAAGGCCCGTATTGCAGAGTCAATGGGCCGTTTTGTACAGGAAAATTTTCTTTCTCCGCAAATTGTACAGCGCAGTCTGGACAGTACCGACCTGAGTCTGGCTGCAGGACGCTGGCTGGCCAATCCACAAAACAATGCCCAAGTGACTCAGGTCATTCAGCAGACGGTGCCTAAAATCTTTGAATTTGTGGGACAGGAACAGATTGCCGGATTTATCCAGAGCAACAGCGTGCAATGGGTCAAAAATACCCAGATCAATACCCTGGCCAGCGAAATGCTGCATGCCGTTCTGGACAATGATTTCCATCAGGATGTACTACAGCGCGGACTGGATGTGGTGCATGCCTGGATGACCTCACATCCTGAACAAACCCGCGAGCTAACCCGTAACCTGTTTAAGGAAATGGGTGTGTGGAAACTGGCCAAAGGCGCCAGCTGGATCGGGATTGACGTGCAGCAACGCAGTATTGATTCCGTGATCGGGCGGGTTGAAGCCATGTTGGCCGATCCAGATCATCCATGGCGACTTAAAATTGAGAGCATGGGACATAGCTGGATGTTACAGCTGGCGGATAATGACAGTGAAGCCAGCCAGCGTCTGAATGAAACCAAAGATGCCTTACTGGATAGCCCACAAGTGCTGAATTTTATCAGCGGTGCGGTGGTGATTTTATGTGATGCGATCAAGGCTGACTTGCAAAAACCGGATTCGGGGATTGCGGAAAATCTTAGAATTGCCATCCAGCAGGTCGGAGAAAATATTATCTCGAATGCCTCGGTACGTGAGCTGCTGAATAAACGTCTCAGCGGAATCGCGGTTGACCTGAGTGACCAGTATAGTGAAAAAGTGATTCGTTTTATCAGCGAGCGCATTCACGAATGGGATTCAAGCGAGATGATCGACAAGATTGAAAATGAAGTCGGCGGCGACCTGCATATGATCCGGGTCAATGGAGTTGTGGTCGGTGCTTGTATCGGTCTGGTGCTCGGGATCATCCGGGCGGCGGTGGAGCATTTAATTTAAAAATGATGCTATTCGCCCCATATAGCCCCACTTTTAAAATGCTCAAGAATTGACTCCAGCCAGATCAAATTTAAGATTTAAAAAATGATCATTTGGGTGGCTGAGGTCCGGACATATCGACCAACAGCCCAGTGAATTTGCGTACGAATGGCAATAAGGTCACCACAATCGGAAAAGCAATCGCCCAAGAAATCATCCAGTTATGAAACCAGAGTGCCATAAATCCATCAATCCAGCCAAGATTGCGCAGCATATTGATCATGGAAATGATGCCACTCATCAGGCAGGAAAGGATAAAAGGCACAATAATCAATGCCCATTTTGCAGGAAGTTTAGGAATATGACCGATAATGGTCGGACGTTGTGATGCAGCCACGACATGCTCTTTTTACTGTTTTCAGATGACTAATATAAGCCAAATTCTATACGGTGGAGCATTGTTTTTTTCATCTGAATCATTGAGCTTAAACTGGTTTTATTTTCACGGGATTAATCCGTTGATTTTCCCTTTCTTTAGTCAAAAACTTCTAACGAAGTGATCCTCTACTTTTTATTCCCTAGAAATGCTTTTACCTAAACAGCCTGAAATTTGCTATATTTGCTGTTTTTCTGCGATCTCTATTTTCGACTGATTATGAATACGGCAATACAAGCAGCTCTCGATCATGCAGTGCACACTTTACAGGCACAAGGCGTACTCCCATCTGACTGGAACAATACAAGTAATTTGACGCGTACCAAAGACCGAAGCCATGGTGACTTTGCGTCGAATATTGCCATGATCGCGTCGAAAGCTGCGGGTATGAAGCCACGTGATTTAGCGGAAAAAATTCTTGCTGCCCTGCCTGAAGTGGCGGATATCAGCAAGGCAGAAATTGCCGGTCCTGGTTTTATTAACTTCTTCCTGAATGCCGACCAGCGCTTTGCAGTCCTCGATCAGATTCAGGCACAACAGGCGACTTATGGTCGTACCCAGGTCAATGCCGACAAACGTATCCAGGTTGAATTCGTGTCTGCCAACCCGACCTCCAGCCTGCACGTAGGTCATGGTCGTGGTGCTGCGTATGGTATGACGGTTGCGAACTTGCTTGAAGCGACCGGTGCAAAAGTAGATCGCGAATACTATGTCAATGATGCTGGCCGTCAAATGGACATTCTGGCGACTTCGACTTATCTGCGCTACTTAGAATTAACGGGTCAGGAACTGGTATTCCCGAAAAATGCCTACCAAGGTGACTACGTAAAAGAAATCGCGCAAAGCATTATTGACCAGGATGGCGACACCTATGTCCGTCCTGTGGCCGACGTGTATAAAGACGTACCTGAAGATGTACAATTTGCTGCTGAATTAGATGCTGATGGCAATAAAGTCGTATTGTCTGGTGATAAAGAAAAACACATTGATGGTTTGATCTTTAACTCACAAGCGTTAATTGGCACAGGCTACCGCGTATTCTTGCAAGCCGCGCTTAAAGCAATCTTAGATGATATTAAAGATGACCTCGGCGAGTTTGGTGTAACCTTCAATCAATGGTTCAGTGAAGAATCATTGACAGACAAAATTGAAGAAGCCTTACAGACTTTAGACCAGCGTGGTTTCCTGTATGAACTGGATGGCAACATCTGGTTTAAATCCACTGCATTCGGTGATGAAAAAGACCGTGTCGTAAAACGCCGTAATGGTCAGACCACCTACTTCGCATCTGACATCGCTTATCACCTGAACAAGTTACAACGTGGCTATACCGATATCATCGATATCTGGGGTTCGGATCACCACGGTTATATCGCACGTGTAAAAGCGGCCATTGATGCGTTGGGCTATGACTCGAAAAAATTAACGGTTCTTCTGGTTCAGTTCGTGAGCCTATGGCGTGGCGGCGAGATGGTACAAATGTCATCTCGTTCAGGTCAGTTCGTGACCTTGCGTGATTTGCGTAAAGAAGTCGGCAATGATGCCGCTCGTTTTTACTACGTGATGCGCAAGTCTGAACAGCACATTGATTTTGACCTGGATCTTGCTGTGTCACAAAGCAAGGACAACGCCGTGTATTACATCCAGTATGCACACGCCCGTATCTGTCGTATGTTAGAAAAAGCAGCTTCTACCAATGTTAACTTTGATGCTACAGCGGCACGTAATTTAGCGGCTAAGCTGGAGCTTGATGCTGAAACTGAAATCCTGGCCAAGCTGGCGGCCTATCCAGAAATTCTGGTCCGTGCTGCAAACAGCTATGAGCCGCATCAAATCGGTAACTACCTAAAAGAACTGGCAGCATTATTCCACGGCTGGTACAACGACAATAAAGTACTCGGTGATGATGCTGAATTGACCCAAGCACGCTTATTGTTATCAGTGAACGTGCGTCAGGTACTGCGTAACGGTCTGGAACTGCTTGGCGTATCAGCTCCTGAGAGCATGTAAGCAAAACACTGTTTTGCATGCTCGCAAGGCGAGAGCTAGGCTCGAAGCAGAAATGTAAAGCACTGCTTTTACATTGATGCAAGAAGGTAAATAGTCAAAGCACTGCTTTTACATTGATGCAAGACAAGAGCTATGCTCGAAGCGAGCATGTAAGCAAAACACTGCCGTTTATCTGCTGAGCAGACATTTTGTAACTTCAGCTATGTGCTTGAAGATACAGATAAATTAAAATTCTGTGTGATTTGTGATCTAGAGGATGACTTTTGTATCCTGATCACATAGGATGAAGTGATAGTAGGGGCATAACTGCTGTTATGCCTTTTCTATATGTCCCGATTAATAAGAGGAAAATCCCAAGTGTTTGGAAAAACGCAACGCGGTGTATCTGAAAGACCGAATAAGCCTAAAAAGCCACTTATTCCAACCTGGCTCGGCACACTCGTGATCATTTTAATCGTGTTAAGTTTTTTAATGGCACTGATGCTCTGGAAGCCATGGGAACCGGTCAAACCGAAAACTCAAACAAGTGCTGAATCTGTCCAAGAAGAAGATACCAATAAAGATTACCGTTTTTATGACCTGTTACCACAGCAACAAGTGACGCCTATTCCTGAACAGGCCGTCCCTGAAAACAAAAATCAGGATACGGTAGTAATTGTAGAAGCGCCTCGACCTGAAGTAGCTCCACCTGAGGCGACCACAACTGAGCCTGGCTTAGAAGCCAGTGAAGCGCCTGTTGCCGCTCCGGCCAGTTATATTCTGCAAGTCCGCAGCTTTGATGACCCGGATCAGGCCGATGCCCGCCGTGCTGAAATTATTCTCAATGGTTTATCTGCCGATGTGGTACGCAGTGTAGAAAATGGCAAAGTCTGGTATCGCGTGGTTTCAGGCCCTTATGATTCTGCAGAAGCCGCGATTATCGCACAGCAAACCTTGCAGAATAGCGGGATCGATTCCATCGTCGTGAAACGGTAAATTTCTAGAAATAAAAAAAGCGCCTGATGGCGCTTTTTTTTGAACCTCTCCCTTGCGCAGCAGTGCTGCTCATGTCCTATAAGGAGAGGAAATCCCCCTTTTTTAAAGGGGGACTGAGGGGGATTTTTATTTATTCTAAACGAGAAAATATTTAATCCCTCCAACCTCCCTTTAATAAAGGGAGGGTAAAATCTTTAAACTGTATGCCCCAGCGCTTCACCCATATTCACCAAAGAATTGGCCTTGAATACGGCATCCCACTGCATTTTATTTTCTTCGAATAAAATCACTGCTGTTGAACCGAGGTAGAAACGACCCAGTTCTGCCCCTTTTTCCAGGAACAGATCATGCTGATTAAGTTCGATCCGGCCTGAAGGCTTCACTTTGCCGGTTGCCACGGTTTCAATACCCGCCACAATCATCGCACCGACCAATACCACCGCCATACGGCCGATTTCAGTATCAAACAGACAGACCATACGTTCATTGCGTGCAAACAGGCCCGGAATATTTTCTGCGGTCACCTGATTGACCGAGAATAGCTCGCCCGGTACATATAACGTTTCAGTCAAGGTGCCAGCAAATGGCATATGCACCCGATGATAATCACGTGGCGACAAATATACGGTCGCAAATTCACCGTTTTTGAATGGCTCGGCCAGTTGCGGATCAGCAATCAGTGCTTCAACGGTAAATTTCTGGCCTTTGGCCTGAAACACATCGCCATTTTCAATTTTACCCAGCTGGGAAATCGCACCATCTGCAGGCGAAACAATGCTCGTAGCATCTGGATCAACTGCACGGATACCTTCTTTTAGGGCACGGGTAAAAAATTCATTAAATGATTTGAATTTCAGGGCATTGGCCTGTTCAGCAATCGACATATCAATACCATACTGCGCCTTAAAGGCAGTAATTGCAGCAGTTTTGATAATCGGGTTTTCGCTGGCGGCAATTTTACCCACCACCCGAGACAAGCGATGTTGCGGTACTAATCGTTGAGCTTTAATAAAAAACTGTTGTTTTAAACGTGATTTGATGCTCAAGATGGCAGCTCCCCTGTAGCGATTGGACTATCGAGGCGGTTGCCCCATTCACTCCACGCACCATCATAGGCTCGAATTTTCCAGCCCAGTAAACGACCCAGAATATAGGCCAAACCTGAGCGGTGATGGGACTGGCAGTACACCACAACGGGTTGATTCAAATCAAAGCCCAGTTGTTCCAGACGCTGCTGAGTACGTGGTAAAGGCTGTAATTTTAAATGATTTTCGCGATTAAGGGCAGTACTCCATTCAAAATGACGTGCTCCCGGAATGTGACCGCCGCGTCGAGCCGCTAAACGTAGGCCAGTATATTCATCTTGTGTACGGCAATCCCAAATTTGAACCTGTTGATTTTCAACCTGTTGGCGCAGTTCATCATAGCCAATCTGAAAATTCGCCTGATGCTCAAGATTGACCTGCAACACGTTCTTCACTGGTGCAAACTGTTCCTGACTGGAAGAAGTCGGCAAGCCTGCACCGAGCCAGGCATGAATCCCACCATTCAATAAGCTGGTATTTTCAAAGCCCAGACAATGCAGGTTCCAGAGCAAACGCCCTGCCCATGCCCCGCCCTCATCATCATAAGCCACCACATGATGTTCAGGAGAAATATTCAGATAATCAATGAGAGTCTGCAAGCCTTCCGCGTCCGGCAACAGTCCCATTGCCGTTTCTTCCTGACGCACCAGAAGTTTAGGCTTTAAATGCAAGGCGTGCGGAATATGCAGCTGCTCATACACAGAGGCACGGCTCAGGTCGACAATACGAAGTTTTTCATGGCCCAAATAGGGAACTAAATCTTCTGCCTCAATCAGCAGGCCAAAATTAAAAGCTGCAGCGGTCATCGTTATCATGGCTATTATTGGTCAAATCCTGTTGATCTTAGCACAGCTGGTTTTTAGACTTATGCGCTTTCTTTGCAGATGATTAGCAAGATTTTAGCTAAACCCTAGTCTTAAATACTCTTGCATAAAAAAACCGCATCTGCATAGACACGGTTCTTTAAAATTATGAATTTTTCAAACTGACTTAAGCAGGTTCATTGATCTCAAAAACCTGACGCAAATAGGCCAAGAACGTATCATTATCGGTCATGGTTTTGCCCGGACTATCCGAGATTTTGGCTACTGACTGACGGTTACATTCCACCAGTTTCAGCACAATATTGAGTGGGGTTTGCCCCATATCATTGGTCAGATTGGTGCCAATGCCGAAACTGACCTGAAAACGGTCTTTAAAGTACTGATGCAATTTCCAGGCTTTTTCCAGATTCAGGCCATCACTAAAAGTCAGCATCTTGGTTTTGCTGTCTATTTTCAGCTTTTTATAATGCGCATAGGCCTTGTCACCCCATTCATAAGGGTCGCCACTATCATGACGCAAGCCATCAAACAGCTTGGCAAAGTACAGGTCAAAGTCGCGCAGGAACGCATCCATACCGACTACATCGGTCAAGGCAATACCCAAGTCACCACGATATTCCTGTACCCAGCTTTCTAGTGCAGATTTCTGGAAATTACGCAGACGTACGTCCAGAGCCTGAAAAGCTTGCAGGAATTCATGCGCCATGGTACCAATCGGGGTAATGCCCAGCTCTTTGGCTAACAGTACATTACTGGTCCCACGGAACACATGCGGTGCGGCTTTGTGAAATTCTTCGACCACATGCTTTTGCCAATCGAAACTGTAACGGCGACGCGTACCAAAATCTGACACCAAAAATGGTGGATCATTGGGGTTTTGCGCAGCATCATACTGTTTTAATAGCTCGATTTTGGCTTTTAAACGGTGTTCGCCTTCAGCCAACACTTCAGGCGTGCGAATGCGGCTGAAATACAGTTCATTGACAATAGCGAGAACGAATATCTCAAACATCATCGCCTGAACCATCGGGCCTTCCACCACAATATCCAGACGGCCTTGACTGTCGATACTGGCCTTGATGAAACGGCGCTTGAGTTGGAACAGTTCCAGATAATCCACAAAATCGCTTTTGATAAAACGTAAGCTTCTTAAATATTGCAGTTCATCTTCTTTGAATTTGAGCTGACACAGCAGGTCCAGTTGAGGATTCAGGTCATCCAGAATATCCGTCAGTGGATAGACTGTATCTTCCAGATTACGACAACGGAAATGGTAGACACTATGCGTTTGCGGAAACTTGTGTAAGACCACTTGTAACATGGTGAATTTGTACAAGTCAGTATCTAACAGAGAATGGATAATTGGAGCCATAACTAAGGGAATATCGCTGTGCTTATCTCTGCATTAAAGCATAAAAAGTCATGCAATAATGCAGGATTTACGTACAGCTGGCTGTATTTGCGACAAAAGTATCAGAAGCATAACCCGGTTTATTTCTGGGTGTTGGTCTGAGCTTTTTCCTGTTCCTGAATCAGTTTCTGTAGCTGTTTTTCCTGGCCAATGACCTTGGCAAATTCGGCTGTGGTCTTTTGTCCGGTTTTTTGCGCCTGGACATCACAGTCCACCTGACGCAACTGCTTGGCAATCGCAAATTCCATCTTGAATAAAGCCCCCATCAAGGCCGTATTGCCTCGATTGTCTCGAGCACAGCGGTCGGCACCATGTTTAAGCAAACTGCTGACTATCGCTTGATGGCCATAATACGTTGCCATCATCAGTGGCGTATAACCGTCTTTATTGCGTACATCGACCGGGAAGCCATGTTTCAGAAATTCGTTGATAACTTCACTATTGCCAACTTTAGCCGCAGCAAAGAACAGGTTGACCAATTCCTGTTGTGAGTTCATCTGAATATTGTCCACGCTTTTAGCGGGGGAGATCTCCTTAGCGACAGTCACGTTTGTGAATGCGGAACCTATCGCGAGAATACTGGCTAAAAACACAGATGACATAACTTTCATGATGAACTCCAACAGAAATCGAAAAGAAAATTTCAGTCACTCAGGACCAACTTCACCTGAGATGAGATAAAAAACGGAGTGCCTGTAAAACTCCCCCTAGGGTGCAGGAAAGGTTTGGAGTTTTACAGGACTTTTCGGAGGTGATGCGCTATGCCCTAATCACCAGTTCCTCGAGACCAATCGGGATTAGTCTTTTAATTTTGCAGCTTTGGCTTTAACAGTCGCCAGGTTCCCATTGACCGCTTTGGTCATACGCGTACCGTAGTCTGCATCTGCCTTGTAGAAATAAGACAACATGATGTGCTTGGTTTCTGAATCTTTCACTGCACCTAAGTCAGCAGCAAGGTTCATGATCAGGTCATCTTTCTCTTTAGCTGTGTATGAACGGTACAGCTCACCTGCCTGCTTGAAGTTCTGCTCTTTCACGCCAATTTGCTGTACATGACCAGATAATGGTGTTTGTACCGCACGTGCTTTTTCAGTTGCAGCTTTTGGCTCTTTACGGCTTGGCTCATAGTTCACATCCGAGTCACGCTCAGATACATTCATGTAGCCATCTTGGTTATTGTTGTTCACATTTACCACTGGACGGTTCACCGGAATTTGCTGGTGGTTGGCGCCTAAACGGTACATTTGGGTATCCGAGTAAGAGAAGATACGGCCTTGTAACAGACGGTCTTCTGATGGCTCGATACCTGGTACCAGGTTACCTGGTGCAAATGCCGACTGTTCAGTCTCGTTGAAGAAGTTCTTTGGCATACGGTTCAGCGTCAAAGTACCGACTTTGGTTTCTGGAACCAGCTCAGTTGGCCAGATTTTAGTTGGATCTAGCGGATCAAAATCAAAGCTGTTTAGATCTTTAGGATCAAGCACCTGAATATACAGGTCCCATTTCGGGAAGTTACCTGCATAGATGTTGTTATAAAGATCATTGGTCAAGTGGTTGAAATCTTTACCTTGCTGCTCAGCCGCTTCTTTCACGTTCAAGCCCTTCACGCCTTGTTTAGAGCGGAAGTTGAATTTCACGTATTTGTATTCGCCTTTGTCGTTATACAGTTTGTAAGCGTGAACACCAAAACCGTCCTGTTCGCGATAGCTGGTTGGAACACCTTGCTTGCCATACACATAAGTCAGCATGTTGGTTGCCCATGGCTGGCTCGACAGGAAGTCAAACACACGGTTGGCATCTTGCACGTTGGTGACTGGGCTTGGCTTCATGGCATGAATGAAGTCTGGGAATTTGATCGCATCACGGATAAAGAATACCGGTGTCTGGTTACCAACCAAGTCCCAGTTGCCTTCTTGGGTATAGAACTTCAACGCAAAACCGTGCGGGTCACGTAGGGTTTCTGGTGAACCCTTACCATGAATTACGGTAGAGAAACGTAGGAAAACTGGAGTTTTAGTCCCCGCTTTGAACAATGAAGCAAGGGTAAGATCAGACAGGTCTTTGGTCGCAACGAATTCGCCATATGCCCCAGTACCACGCGCATGCACCACACGTTCAGGAATACGCTCACGACCAAAACGTTGCAGTTTTTGAACCAGTTGCACATCTTGCAGCAAAGTTGGACCTTGTGGACCCGCAGTGATCGAGTTCTGGTTATCACCGACTGGCGCGCCATTGTCTTTTGTTAAAGGAGCAGCTTGTGTAGCTGTGACAGTTGCAAGCATTGCAAACAGTAATGAACGCTTAAACATTTCTAAATCTCTCAATTTATTACCTTTCCTGCATGGGCTAAGATACGCCAACACAATAAATAGATAAAACAGATTATTTTTATTAATTCAATCGCTTTAATGAATTTATAAAAATTAATCAATTTATTTTCATATATTTAAAGCTCATAAAAACGGCATCTAATACTGCTCCAGATTTTATTCTTGCTACAATCACCTCCATCTATCGTTATCAGTCCATATGTAAAATGCGTGCCTTATTACAAAGAGTTTTAGAAGCTAAAGTTGTGGTCGAGGGTGAAACCACCGGGGAAATTGAAAAAGGAATTCTGGTTTTTCTAGGTTTAGGTAAAGATGACAATCTGGAAAAAGGCAAAAAGCTGATTGATAAGATATTGAAATACCGCTTCTTTGATGATGAACAGGGTAAAATGGGCTGGAACGTTGCCCAGGCCGACGGTGGTTTATTGCTGGTTTCACAATTTACCTTGATGGCACAGACCCAGAAGGGTTTACGTCCAGACTTTGGCCCAGCTATGCCGCCTGCCGAGGCTAAAGCACTTTATGAGCAGCTGGTAGAATATGCCCAAAGCCAGTTTGAACATGTGCAAACCGGTATTTTTGCCGCCGACATGAAAGTGCATCTGGTCAATGATGGGCCGGTGACGTTTAATCTGGAAGTTGAATAAGTTTTAATTATTCCAGAATTCAAAAAGCCCTCATATTTGAGGGCTTTTTTTATTTAATCCTCCCCTAGCCCCTCCTTTAAAAAGGAGGGGGAACTAAGCGGAAGTTTCTTATTTACCAGTTTTTTCTTTAATAAACTGACGTACCATTTTCACTTTTTCTTTGACTGGCTTTGGCAATTTTGGTGGAATCATCTTCGCCACTTGGTTAAACCAGACCAGCAGGCCGAAGTCACCTTCCATTTTGATCGTGCCACTTTGCATGCCGGTCATAAATGCCGTCGGGTCACCTTTGACCAAGGTCTTTACACCCTGCTCACTGTCAGCAAACTGCAACACAAAATCAGCTTTTTCAGCATCACCCGAAACCGTATCGATATGACCGTTATCCACAATAATCTGACGTGCCATGCCTTCATCCGTACCAATCTGAATACGGAATTGACGTCCATGTACCAGTTCAATGAATTTTGGGCTGGTACGTGCCAACTGCTTCATACGTAAAGCTAGACCTGCGACCAGTAAGTCCAGCGGATCTGTACTCATATCGATAAGAGGAAGTTTTAACACAGGAATGGATGACAGTTTCATGGAGGATGCCTATTCTAATTGTACGAAAATTGACAAATATCCTAGCATAGTTCTGGGCTAGGTGGATTATGCAGTTTGTATCATATTTCCAAACTGAAAAATGCACCCGTGGGTGCATTTTTTTTCATTACAACTTGTAGAATTAACGGCTTGAAAGCTGCTGCTGGTCGTCTTCATACACTGGCGTATGTTCGATGCAACGGCGTTTTGCCAAAGCACGCTCAGCACGACGATCTTCACGCAACAACAGGCCAGTCACGACCATCATGACCGCAGTTAACGCGCTCAGGTAACTATACGTCATTGGTAGCTCAAACCAGGTTTGAGTTCCTACACGAATCACCTCGATCAGGCCCCATACCAGCATCCCGGCCGCCATAAAGCCTAACCAGCGACGATAAGGCGAGAAGAACACAGCAAGCACAGCTACAGCGACTAAACTGAAGCCCACAATCGTTGCTAAATTCGCTGTTACCATATAACCCCCTCCATCCAGATAGATAGTTTCCGCTTGATATTGCAACGCTTCTATCTATTGAATTTCGTTAAATCAATAAAATGGAATCTGTTGATTTGTATCTCTATGCCTGCATTATGCTGAGTTTTTTGCATAAAAAAAGTCCTGTCATCCAGCCTAACGACATACTTTGTCGCGATATTATATTGTCATTACATTTTTTGCTTTTCACATTTTTGTGGATCAATGACTGCGCCAATGTTGGCGTGTCATTACAAAATTATCAGTAGTTTTTTTAAGTGAAAAAATTATTTTTCCGTTTAAGATGATCGATGTTTTTGTAGCCATATTTCAGCTATTCCTTATATAACTCACCTCATAAGCAATAAAAAACGCGACCTCTGGGTCGCGTTTAAAATCAATCAAAGCCTGTACTTATGCACGGTTCAGGTCTTTATCATGTACGCCGAGCAGATACAGCACACCGTCCAGACCGACGCTAGAAATCGCCTGATTGGCATTTTGGCGTACCAGAGGTTTGGCACGGAAAGCCACACCGAGTCCTGCAATAGATAACATTGGCAAGTCATTGGCGCCATCACCGACTGCAATGGTTTGTTCCAGGGAAATTCCCATCTCCTGGGCGATTTCACCGAGCAAGAGTGCTTTGCGTGCGCCATCGACGATATGGCCTTTGACTTCACCGGTAACGACACCATCCTGCACATCGAGCGCATTGGCATGCACTTCATCAATATCCAGTTTAGTTTGCAGATATTCTGCAAAATACTGAAAACCACCTGAAAGGATTGCAGTACGGTAACCTAGTGCTTTTAAAGTCGAAATCAGGCGTTCCGCCCCTTCGGTGATGGTCAGGCGCTCGGCAATTTTCGGCAGCACCGATGCGTCCATGCCTTTTAATAAAGCGACACGGGCACGGAAGCTTTGCTGGAAATCCAGCTCGCCTTGCATAGCACGTTCGGTAATTTCTGCAACCTGCTCACCAACACCGGCTTCAATTGCCAGTTCGTCAATAACTTCCTGCTCGATCAGGGTTGAGTCCATATCGAAGCAAACCAGACGGCGGTTACGGCGATAGGCATTGTCTTCCTGCACCGCAACATCGACATTCAGTTCATTCGACAGGCTGAGACAGGCCGCGCGCATGGCAGCAGCATCCAGCATCTGTCCACTTAAACCGAACTGGACACAGGCACGTTTTGGCCCGGCACTCTGACCATCTAAAGCTGGACGGCCAGACAGACGGGCCACGGTTTCAATATTAAAGCCCTGACCCGAGACAATCTGGGTCACGGCTTGCAGATGAGAGGCATTTAATTCAGGGGCCAATGCCGTTACGATATAACGTGTGCGTCCACCTTCTTTGACCCACTGATCATATTCAGTCGCAGAGATCGGTTTAAAGCGCACAGTTAACCCGATATCATGTGCTAGAATCAGGATCTCCTTCATGGCTAATGCTGTCGCTGTCTGGTCTTCAGAGGCTACAACAATACCTAAGGTTAACTGATTATGAATAACCGCTTGCCCTACATCTAAAATCTGTAAGGAATGGGCGGACAAAACCTGCATTAATCGTGTAAATTGATTAGGCTGGTCAGGTCCTAAGAATGATATAAGAATGATTTCTCGCATGAATTGACTCGGGTCTGAGCTACAACTATTGTTAGAATCATAATCGAAATTGAACAGAATTGCCTTGGAAGTTTACGTTGAATGCGCCTAGACAAGGGCTATTTGCTAGCCTATTGATTGTAAGTTTTGCTCTGCATACCTTTTTACTGGTATTGGCAACCACTCACCAACTGAATGAAAACCGTGCCAATCAGGGACAGCTGATCACCAGTCAACTGGTGACAGACAGCCTGTCTGAGCTTGAACCACCCAACCGCGTTTCTCTGGCGTTGCTGGCAAATCGTTATGCCACCAATCCAAGTGTCGCTTCCATCCGGATTCTAGATGCGAAAGCTCAGGTTTTAGCCACTGGCGGACTGACCAAAACCCGCGAGGGTGAAGTTTTTGTCCGTGATGCGCTGCAAAATGAGAAAAAAGTCGGTGTGATTGAAATCACTCTGATTGAACCAAGTATTGGTGAAATTCTGCGGACACAATGGCTGGCAATTCTGTTCTCGTTCATCATTCATGGTCTGCTCTGGGTCGCTTATCGTGCCGTGGCACGTCCAAGCCGAACCGAATATCTGGCGCGCATCAATAACGAATCGCGACTGAAATTCGAGATTCAGACCCTGACCCAGGCATTGGAACAGGAAAAGCATAATGCGGCACTGGCGATTGCCCAAGCCCAACAGGCAGTGAAAAACAAAGCCAAAGAAAAAGAACATAAGCCGGCGGTACTGGAAAGCGATAGCCTGAGCTTAAACATCCAGTTCTACGATCCAAAACAGTTATTAGATAGCGTGAATAAAACTGTTTCGGTGCCTTATTTCAATCTTTGTCAGATTTTCCTGAATAAAGCCACTGAACTCTGTGTGCAACGCTATAAGTTGAATAGTTCTGATATTTGTACCGTACATAAATTTGATGAAAAAGGTGCCACCATCAGTATCGCGGCCGACAAACCGAATGCTCTGGCCTGCCTGACCATGATCAGTGCCGTGTTCCAGCTGCTTTCGGAAGTGCTGTATAAACGTTATCGTGAAGAAAAACGTTTTGTGCTACAAACCCGCAGCGCGATTGCCTCTAAAGTCGAGGAGATGCAGCTCAGTTCGGTACAGGCCGCTGAGCGTCTGACTCAGCATCTGGTCGCGAAAGAAAGTGCCTTACATGTACCGAATAGCTTGCTGAAAGATGTGAGTGATCACTTCCAGCTGGTCAGCATGCCGAATCCAACCAATGTCCTGACCCGTCATGCTTTTGTGGTGAATGGGATGGATGCTGAAAGCGCCGAGCTGGCACAGACTTTTAGAACCGAAATTCTAAAATCCAAACAGTCCAAAGCCTCATAAATATCACTGAATATTGCAATTAAAAAAGCCGGATTCAATATCCGGCTTTTTGATGGGTACAAAACAAATACGCCAGTGTGTCTTGGCCTATCTCTTAAATTTTTAACTGTTTTTGTTCCAGCAGATATTGCTGGGCATTATAAGGCTGGGCCGGATCCTGACAGGGGACTTTATGCCACTGACCCTCGGCATCTAACTCCCATGCATTGTGACAATCTTTTAAATAGCTGATCAGGCCATCTTTATAAATCCGTTTTTTCAGCTCTGGATCCAGCACCGGGAAACAGGTTTCCACCCTGGAAAACAGGTTGCGCCCCATCCAGTCAGCACTGGCACAATACAGTTTCTTGGCGCCGCCATGCTCAAAATAATAGACCCGGGTATGTTCCAGGAAACGCCCAACGATTGAACGTACCTGAATATTTTCTGACATGCCGGTGACTTGTGGAATCAGACAGCAGATTGAACGGACAATGAGGTCAATTTTTACCCCAGCCTGCGAAGCCTGATACAGGGCAGCAATCAATTGCGGTTCGGTAAGTGCATTCACTTTGATGATGATGTGCGCGGCTCTGCCGGCCAGGGCAAATGCCTTTTCCTGTTCAATCAGTTTCAGCAATTCGCTATGCAGGGTAAACGGTGCATGCAGCAAGGCTTTCAGTTTGGCCATTTTCCCCATACCAGTCAGTTCCTGGAACATGCGGTGCACATCTTCACAGATATCCGGCTGTGTGGTCATCAGGCCATAATCGGTGTACATGCGGGCATTACCGGCATGATAGTTTCCGGTACCCAGATGCGCATAACGCAGTAATTCCTGATTTTCACGCCGGACAATCAGAATCATTTTGGCATGGGTTTTATAACCGACAATGCCATAGACCACGACCGCGCCGGCTTCTTGCAGGATATTGGCCACCATGATGTTAGATTCTTCATCAAAACGCGCCCGCAGTTCAATCACGGCTGTGACTTCCTTGCCATTCCGTGCGGCTTCTGCCAGCACCTGAACAATTTCCGAATCCGGACCACTGCGGTACAGCGTCTGCTTGATCGCCAGCACCGCCGGATCCTTGGCCGCTTCGCGCAGCAAAGTAATCACCGGCTGGAATGAATCAAAAGGATGATGTAGCAGCACATCCTGTGCCTTCAAAATTTCAAAAATACTTTTCTGTTTACGGAAAATTTTGGGAATGACTGGACTAAAATACGGATACTTTAATTCCGGACGCTCAAAGCTGGTACTCAGGCGGGACAAATTGATCGGTCCATCTATCCGGTACAGTTCCTGTTCCGTCAGATCAAATTCATCTAGTAAATAATCGATGATGTTCTGTGGAGAGTCATTTTCAATTTCCAGACGTACTGCACGACCAAAGCGGCGCGAACACAGTTCGTCTTTTAAAGCCACTGCCAGATCATCGACATCTTCCGACAGTACCAGATCGGCATTGCGGGTGACCCGAAAGGCATAACATCCGGTCGCTTTCATGCCGGGGAACAAATCACTGATATGCTGCTGGATGATAGCGGTCAGAAAAATCTGGGTGGTATTGTTTCCGGTGACATCTTCCGGAATTTTAATCAGGCACGGTAAGGAACGTGGTGCTGGCACAATCGCCATCTCGATTTCACGGCCAAAGGCATCTTTACCTTCCAAGCTGATAATAAAGTTCAGACTTTTATTCACCAAACGTGGAAAAGGATGTGAAGGATCCAGACTGATCGGGGTCAGTACCGGTTGCACTTCTTTGGCAAAAAAGGCTGCAATCCAGGCCTTATGTTTTTCCAGAAGATCCTGGTATTGAAGAAACTGAATACCCTGCGCCTGAAGTTCAGGCAGAATTGCATGATTCAGAACTTCATACTGTTTGTTAACTGTGGCATGAATGGACTGGGACAGTTGTTGTAGAATCAGCTCGGTGGGTACAGCATCAGGCGTCCGGGTAGTCGCATTCAGGTCTTGCTGTTTCATCAGCCCGGCAATCCTGATTTCAAAGAACTCATCCAGGTTACGGGAAAAAATAATCAGGAAGTTTAAGCGCTCTAAAATCGGTAAATTCGGATCGAGTGCTTGTGCCAAGACACGACGCTGAAATTTAAATAAGGAAAGTTCCCGATTAAAATAGGTCGCTGACGAATGCTGAAATTGTTCCATGCCCTCTCAATGCTGCTGATTACAGTCTGTTGTTTCACATCATTGAGGGGCGATCTTAGGCAGACTTCATGACACTTATGTTACAAAGCTCGATAAATCCATATAAATTAATATTCTAACTTTTTCACACTATAAAAAAATCATACTCTGGTTCGTTGTGTGCTGTCATCAAACTGCAATTAGGTGTCTGTTTTTTTAGTTTGTCTGGCCGCCCAATAAGTGGCTAAAGCTGGCCCTGAAATATTATGCCATAGACTGAAAATGGCGCTTGGTAAAGCAGTAAGTGGTGATGCGGCAAAATGGGTCGCCGCCAAGGCCACACCCAGACCAGAATTTTGCATCCCCACTTCAATGGATACCGCACGACAGTCTATTTCTGCCAAGTGAAATATGCGACTGGCCCAATAACCCAGTAAATAGCCCATACCATTGTGTAAGGCCACGATCCCTAAAATCATTAAACCGGACTCCAGAATCTGGGTTTTGCTGCCGGCAATAATCGCCGCGACAATTGCCACAATCGCAATCACAGAAATCAACGGCATCACCTGAATATAGGCCGTGACTTTTTGCTTGAGGATCGCCCGTACGATTAAGCCCAGAATAATCGGGAATAACACCACCTGTAAGATCGACACCAGCATCGACCAGGCATTGATCTCAATCCACTGACTGGCCAGCAGATAGAAAATGGCCGGAGTTAGAATGGGAGCCAGTAACGTAGAAACTGAAGTACAGGCAACAGACAAGGCGGTATTGCCCTTGGCCATATAGGTAATCACATTGGATGCGGTTCCACCCGGACAGCAACCCACCAAGATTACCCCGATCGCAATCTCTGGCGGTAGCTGAAACAGTTTGCACAGCAGATAGGCCAAGCCTGGCATCACCACAAACTGGGCCACCACGCCAATCGCTACCGCTTTCGGACTTTGCAGGACACTTTTAAAATCGCCGACGGTCATGGTCATGCCCATGCCGAACATAATGATGCCCAACATCCACGGAATATAAGCCCGTAACCAGACAAAAACTTCGGGGATCATCAAGGCAATGCCTGAAAAAAGTACGACCCATAAAGCAAAGGTTTTTTGGACAAATTGGCTAAACTGGAGCAAGGCTGACATGGGTTTCATCCAGGTGACATTAAGGGAGAAAAAGTAAGATAAAACAGGCATCCGTTGATGCCTGAATTTTTATATTCAAATATAAATAAGATCAAAAGGATATTTAAATTCTATCCCTATCCAGCTTTTTAAGCAGCTTGAACAATATCTTTGACATAGATACGTTTTACGCCATGCGACAGCATATTCTGCCAGGCATGTTGCAAGGAACCATTCAGGTCAATGCCCTTGGTGGCATCGGCAATCACATAGGTTTTAAAGCCCAGTTTGCAGGCATCGATTGCAGTCCAGGCCACACAAAAGTCCGTAGCAATCCCGACCACGAATACCGTATCAATCCCACGTTCACGCAGATAGCCAGCAAGACCCGTCATGGTTTTCCGGTCAGCTTCCATAAAGGCCGAATAACTATCGATCTGGGAATGAAAACCCTTACGAATGATGAGTTGTGCTTGTGGCAAATTTAAATCTGGATGCAATTCGGCATCCAATGTTCCCTGCACACAATGCTTTGGCCATAAGACCTGAGTGCCATAATCCAGCTGAATGCTGTCATAGGCTGCTTTACCGGGATGGTTGTCTACAAAAGAGATATGGTTATCAGGATGCCAATCTTGAGTCAGGATAATATGCTGGAAATGCTGTCCCAATAGATTAATATTTGGAATAATCTGGTCAGCATTGGCTACAGCCAGATTGCCTCCGGGAGTAAATCCTCTTTGTACGTCTACGACCAGTAAAGCGACATTATTCTGCATCTGTTTTCATCCATTGAAATTTCGATTTATGCCCAAGCATAGCGCAAAATACTCGAGGATTTTTAGCCCTGCTGCTAAAAATGGTATGACTGTGTATTCTCAGCATGCGCATATGAGCAGATTAATAGATTCATTATTTTTGACAAAAAAGGATGGGTTCCGCGCTTGTATCAAGCTAGATCTCTACAAAAAAATAAGTTTTAAGATAAAGTGATGAGTCTTTCTAATAATAAAACAGTGTATTTAATTCTTAAATTCTGAAAATAAAAAAGCCTGCAAAAGCAGGCTTTTTTTAAATCTTGGAACATTACACTTTGGTGCGATTCACTAGGAACAGCATACATAATGTAGAGATGATGATGCATGGGATCGCAGCAGTAATGACCCCCGCAGCACCGAAACCTGCCGTCAGTAACTGACCAGCAATGACTGGACCCAGCATGGCACCGATACGGCCAACTGCAGACGCGACACCAACACCAGTACCACGCACTTCAGTCGGATAAACGATACTACCGAAGGCATACAGTACGCCCTGACAACCAATCACGAAGGCACCGGCCAATGCGGCGGCCATATACATCTGGTTCAGCGAGCTTGCACCATTCAGCGCCAGTAGACCTGCCAGAATGCCCCCGTACATCAACAGGATCACATAGGCTTTCTTCCAGCGGTCGGTCAGCATACCCAGAATAATCGTACCCAGGGTCGCTGTAACCATGAAGTAGAATTGTGCGGTTGAGCCATCTTTACGTGTGAAGCCGAGTTCCATAAACAATGATGGCAACCAGCTCAACATGATGTAAACCACCATCAAGGTAAAGAAGTAGCTTACCCAGATACATAGCGTACGTAACAGGTTGTCCGAATTAAACAAGTCCTTGAATGAACCCTGCGGTGCAACAGCAAGTTCTGCAGCCGTTTTGTTCTGTGCTTTCAGGTATTCCTTCGATTCAGGCAAAAATAGCATCATCAGCGGAATGGCAAAAATCGGTAACAGGCCACCAAGATAGAAAACATTTTTCCAGTTGGCACCAAATTCAGTCGCAGCAACCAAAGATAAAATCGCTGCACCGACTGGCATACCGCAGTACATCAAGCCCACTGCACGGCCACGATTTTGTGGAGAGACTGCTTCAGAAGCAAGTGTGATCAGAATTGGCATCGCGCCGCCCAGACCTGCTCCAGCCAGGAAACGCACTGCCAGCAAGCTGTTAAAGCTATTGACCCAGACGGTACATAAGGTAAATACAGCAAATACTGCTGTCGACCAGATCAAGACTTTCTTACGGCCAATGCGGTCCGCAAATCGCCCACCAACCAGTGCACCCGGTAATAAACCCAGAATCCCTGCACTAAAAAACACACCCAACTGGGAACTATCGAGACCAAAATGCTCACGAATACCTGCAGCAGCAATTCCGGCTGCCTGAATATCTAAGCCTTCAATCACCGCAATCAGAAAACAGATCGCGACCGTGACGATAGCATGCTTATTGTCTGATTTTTCCATTGGATTATCCTTGTTCAATCAGCGTTACAAAAGACAGCCATCATCTATGAGCCTGATTGCAGAAATAACTATCAATAAGTTGAACGTTTTGCTTGGATATTCCCAAAGGAGCTGAAGCAAATGAATTGCAGATGCTGACTGATAAAGTCGCAAAAACACTTAATCAGAACACCCTAAAGTTCAAGACTTAAACTTTAAGGCTTATACATCAAGTTAAAAAATTAACCGATAAGAAAAAAACCTTTCAATTTATTGATATTTAAAAGAGATTAGTCTTAGTCGTTTTTGGCTTTATTTGTATTGGTACGAGAGTGCGATCAAGATGTACGAGATCTCAATTTATCCAATATAACTATTAATCCAAAATCAAAAGGCATAAAAATGGCAGTTTTCAGCTGATCTTTTTGCACAAGCCTTATCATTATTGGGTTCATTTGGAGCAATATCCTCTTTTGTTTAGACTGGAGACATAACTTTGGTCTCAGGATTTTGCTTTATAAATCATCTTATTTATTACTTGATTGTTTCCAAAAGGCTTTGTATAAAGAATTCAGTAGCTTTTACTAAAGCATATTGTTCTTATGCGTTTGATCAGTCATAATTTGCATAAGCAATATTCAATTCAATGCAAATCTATTGAATTTGCTATAAATCAAAATACAAATCCATCCCAATTTATGTTTTCTCATTCCTTTCGGATGGACAAATAGGATAGTTTTTTAAAATGACTCAGCAAGCACAGACCATTCAAGGTTCCATAGTCGCAATCGTCACCCCTATGTTTGAAGATGGCAGCGTAGATTGGAAGGGTCTCGAGAAGCTGGTTGAATGGCATATTGCAGAGGGCACCAACAGTATTGTTGCCGTTGGAACGACAGGCGAAGCCTCGACCCTGAGCATGAGTGAACACACCCAGGTGATCAAAGAAATCATTCGTGTGGCCAACAAACGTATTCCTATTATTGCCGGCACAGGCGCAAACTCGACCCGTGAAGCCATCCAACTTACCCGTGAAGCCAAAGAGCTCGGCGCCGATGCTGCTCTTCTGGTGACGCCTTATTATAACAAACCGACCCAGGAAGGCTTGTACCAGCATTATAAAGCTATGGCTGAAGCGGTCGATCTTCCGCAGATTCTGTATAATGTCCCTGGCCGTACCGGTGTCGACATGCTGAATGAAACCGTGATTCGTCTGGCCGATATTCCACAAATCGTCGGGATTAAAGATGCGACGGGTGATGTACCGCGTGGTGCTGAACTCTTGCAAGGTCTGAAAGACAAAGACATGGTGGTCTACTCAGGTGATGATGCAACGGCATATCAGCTGATGGGTCATGGCGCCAAAGGCAATATCTCGGTCACGGCAAACGTGGCTCCGAAAGCCATGAGCGAAGTGTGTGCCGCTGCCATTGCTGGTGATGCAGCCACAGCTGAACAGCTAAATGCTCAGGTTGCAAATTTACACAATATTTTATTTTGCGAATCGAACCCAATTCCTGTGAAATGGGCACTCCATGACATGGGCTTAATTGGTACGGGTATTCGCCTTCCATTAACACCACTTGCAGAACAATATCGCGCTCCGCTTCATGAAGCACTGGTCGAAGCGGGCGTTATCAAATAAAAGAGCACAAGATTATGCAATTACGTTTAGGACTTAGCCTTACACTTTCAGTATTCAGTTTGGCAGGTTGTAGTTCAATGGCCTTTAATAACGGCACTTTAGACTATAAAGAGACTACTACCCTGGAAGCTTTACAATATCCTGAAGGCGCCATGGTTCGTCCTGCAACGCCATTGTATCCCGCTCCAACAGTTGATCCGCTTGCAATTGAACATGCACCGAAGCTTGAAAACCAGCGTGGCAACCGTTTTGCCTTGCCACGCCCACAAGCCCAGACTGAAAACTCAAATACAGCTGATCTAACCGAAATCAATACGGTGGGTCGACCACAGTTGGTCACTGACGGAAATCTTAATCCGCTGCTTAAAATTGAGGGAAATTCTGCTACAATTTGGCAATATACACTTGCCACCCTCAGCAGTCTGAATCATAGCATCGTTGCGCAGAGCAAAAATCGTTATGAAGTCACGATTAAGGTTGATCAGCAAATCTATGTATTAAGATTATCTTCTGTCGGTTCAAGTAATAACCTCGCTGTGTTCAATGCCGATAACAGTTTTGCCGACCGTGAAAAAGCTGCAGAACTGCTCAACCAGATTTACCAAAATTGGCCAGCCTAGACATTTCTAGGCATTTTTTTTGTAAAAGGTTCCCTCATGTTAAAACAAACCTTGCTCTATACTGGTAAAGCGAAATCTGTCTACACCACAGACAGTTCAGACCATCTGATTTTAGTCTTTCGCGATGATGCCTCAGCATTCAATGGCGAAAAAATTGAGCAACTAGATCGTAAAGGCAAGGTGAACAACCGTTTTAACGCCTTCATTATGGAAAAACTGGCAGAAGCGGGAATTGAGACCCACTTTGAAAAGCTATTGACTCCAAATGAAGTGCTGGTGAAAAAACTGGATATGATCCCGGTTGAATGTGTGATTCGTAACTATGCAGCAGGTTCTTTATGCCGCCGCCTGGGTGTGGAAGAAGGCAAGGAACTGACTCCTCCAACATTTGAATTGTTCTTTAAAGATGATGCGCTTGGCGATCCAATGGTCAATGAGTCACAAGCCATTGCTTTAGGTTGGGCAACTGCTGAACAATTGGCGAAAATGAAAGAATTGACTTACCAAGTGAACGACGTGCTTAAAGCATTGTTTGATGCAGGTAACATGATTCTGGTCGATTTCAAACTTGAATTCGGCGTGTTCCACGACCGTATCGTACTGGGTGATGAATTCTCTCCAGACGGTTGCCGTCTATGGGACAAAGACACCAAGAAAAAACTAGATAAAGACCGTTTCCGTCAAGGTTTAGGCGGCGTGGTTGAAGCCTATGAAGAAGTAGCTGGCCGTTTAGGTATCAATCTAGACAACATCTAATCTGTAAATGCGCAGATTCGAAAGAACCGAGCTTTTTAGCTCGGTTTTTTTATTTCCGGCTTTTAATCGGAAAAATAAATTTTTATTATTAAAATGATCGTTTTTACATCAAAAACTACATGCATTAATATCATCTCATACCAAGCAAATCAGTGAGTTGATGCATTCACTCCATATTTGCCGACCAGATTTCTCCTCTACCCTCTAGGATGTTATCTCCCTCAAAAAACATCCTACTTTCAGCCCAATTCGCCTTGAATTGGGCTTTTTTTTAATCTGTTCAATTAGTTAGGATATCCAGCTTTATTGCTGCTGTTGTTGCTGTTGCCAACGGCGTTGCTGTAATCGCTCTCCTTCAACTTCACGTTTATTACGTGCTGATTCATACAGTTTGGTATTTTTCAGTTCTGGTGGCATATATTCTTGCAGTACAAAATGCTCCGGATAGTTATGCGGATACAGATAATCCACGCCATAGCCCTGTTCTTTCATCAGCTTGGTCGGTGCATTTCTTAAATGTAAAGGTACAGGCAGATTTGAGGTTTTGTCTGCAAGTTCCATCGCCTTGTTAATCGCCAGATAGGTACTATTACTTTTGGCACTGGTCGCTAGATAAACCGCACATTGTCCCAAAATAATCCTGCATTCCGGCATGCCTACGGCTTGCACAGAACGGAAACATTCACCAGCCAATAGCAAAGCATTTGGATTGGAGTTGCCGATATCTTCGGATGCGGCAATCAACATGCGCCGTGCAATGAATACCGGATCTTCACCGCCTTTGAGCATGCGTGCCATCCAGTACAGGGCCGCATCTGGGTCACTGCCGCGAATTGATTTAATAAAGGCCGAAACTAAATCATAGTGCTGCTCACCAGACTTGTCATAGCGGGCAATATTTTGCTGTGCCACTTTCACCACCACCGCATTGGTAATGATATTTTCCATATCCGCTTCAAAGGTACTGGCAATCAGATCCAGTAAATTCAGTGCCTTGCGGGCATCTCCTGCTGCGAACTGGATCAGGGCATCAAACTCTTCAATCAGGATATGTCTTTCCTGCAAGAAAGAGTCATTTTGTAAGGCTTGCGTCAACAAAGTCTGAATCGATTCAGCGCTCAATGCATTCAGGCTATACACCTGACAACGTGACAATAAGGCACTATTCACTTCAAAAGACGGATTTTCAGTGGTGGCGCCAATTAAGGTAATTTTCCCTTTCTCGACCGCATTTAATAACGCGTCCTGCT
The DNA here is from genome assembly GCF_024129595.1 of Acinetobacter lwoffii. GTDB lineage: Bacteria > Pseudomonadota > Gammaproteobacteria > Pseudomonadales > Moraxellaceae > Acinetobacter > Acinetobacter lwoffii_O. The sequence goes on from NZ_JAMXXS010000005.1 coordinate 109,953, forward strand.
GGGATTTATTAAAGCGATGAATTTCGTCAATAAATACCACTGGCGTCAGCAAATCGCCACCTTCGGCAATGATTTCACGCAGTTCTTTCACCCCGGTATTCAGTGCAGACAGGCTGATAAAAGGTCGGTCTACCGCTTGAGCCAGCAGTAAGGCAATGGTGGTTTTTCCGACTCCGGGAGGTCCCCAGAAAATGATCGAAGGCAGATGCCCCTGATCAATCATCTGGCGTAAGGGCGCATGTTCTCCCAGCAAATGTTCCTGCCCGATAATCTGTGTAAGGTCGCGTGGCCGTAAGCGTTCTGGAAGCGGGATATGACTATCTGACATGTTATTATTGGCTCAAACTAAATTATGATCTCATTCTAACATCCGCAGTTTTGATTCCAAGAATGCAAACAGCACGCATAAAAAATTAATTTATGTAGATATCCTCTATTTTTTTAATTCTGAATGAATTAATCTCTATAAAACCGAATAATTTGAACATGATTAATTGTGAATTAATTACAGTGTAATTTTCATATTGTTTATTCTAATTAAAAGAAACTTATCTCGCCCCTTGGGCACTTTTGGGTTGTAGTGGTGAATGCATGAAGCATGATAAATTTGAACAGGAAGCTCTGAGTCGGTCTAAGCCACTGACCTCATCATCACTGATTGCACCCCACGTTCACTTGTCTGAATCGGTTTTGTTAAAAAATCTGATCGATGCCTTACCACAACCCTTGTGGGTCAGCAATAAAAAACATCTGCAATATTTTAACGATGCCTTAACTGATTATCTTGGCGTGAACCTGAATGAACAGGGTCATCCGCAATGGCAGAGCTTTATTCATGCAGAAGACTTGCAGCTGTTTTTAGCGCAGTGGCATGCTGCGCTGGATCAGCATCAGAATTTTGAAACCCAGTGCCGGATTAAACGCAGTGATACCCATTATCGCATGTGTACCCTAGCGGTAAAATTTCATCATGAACCTGAACATTTGCTGCAATGGGCCGTTTCCCTGACTGATGTGCATGATTATTTTGAAATCCAGCAACAACTTTCTCAAATCGTTTCAACTCAGGAAAATATGCTGGATGCCAGCGCAGACTGCATTAACATTATCAGTCCTGAAGGTGAGATTCGGCATAGCAACCAGTCTGGCTGTCTGGCACAAGAAAATGAGACCACAGAACAAGATCAAGACCATTCATTGTGCTGGCTAAATCGTTTAAGCCCTGAAGCCCGAAAATCCGGGCAGCGTGCTTTAAAACAGGCGGCCCAAGGCTTAAACAGCCGTTTTTCCAGCAAAGTCCAGATCGAAGATCAACCGATCCAATATTGGGATCATCTGCTGACGCCAATTCTGGATCAGCAGAATATTACCCAAAATATCCTCTGTGTATCACGCAATATCAGTCAGCAAAAAATTGCAGAAACCCGTTTAAAAGAAGTGATTAAACGCGATGAATTGACTGGCCTGTATAATCGCAGTACCTTCTATAAAACCTTTAAACAGGTACTGTTAAAGGCCAAACAACAGCAGACCATGGCGGGTTTACTGCTGATTGATCTGGATTATTTCCGGCATATCAATGATACCTTGGGCCATATTGCCGGTGATCATCTGTTACATGTCTTGGGCAAACGCTTCCAGACCTGTTTCGGTCCGAATACCATCATCGCCCGTTTGGGTGGTGATGAATTTGCCGTACTGGTCAAAAATTTGGAAAGTGAAGAACAGCTGCTGGCAACGGCACAAATGGCCTATGCCCAGCTGGATCAGCCCATCAATTATGTCGGCAATAGCATCAGCAGTGCCATGAGTATTGGCTGTGCCATCTATCCACGTGATGCCTTAAATATCTCGAATCTGCTGAAATGTGCCGATATCGCCTTAAATGACCTGAAAAATAGTGGTCGTGGTGGCATCCGCATGTTTAATCAGGAAATGTGTGGATCACTGGAAAATATGACCAAGCAGCTGACTCTGGCACGCAAGATTATTCTCGCCGATCAGATCATTCCCTATTACCAGCCCAAGGTCCGTCTTTCTGATGGTGCAGTGATCGGTTTTGAAGCGCTATTACGCTGGCAAGATCAGAATCAGAACATTCAGTTACCTTCCGAAATTTTTGGTGCCTTTCAGGACTATGAGCTGGCCTCACGCATCAGTGAGACCATGCAGCTGAAAGTTTTCGCCGACATGAGCCGCTGGCAGGCACAAGGTCTGGATCTGTTACCGATTTCAATCAATGCTGCACCGGTTGAATTCCTGCGCGATGACTATGCCGAAAAACTGTTGGCACGCCTGTCCAACTTTGATATTCCGGCCCACAAAGTTGAACTGGAAATTACCGAACAGAGCCTGTCCGAGCATGGTGCCAATTATGTGGTCCGTGCCCTGAACCTGCTGAAACAGGCCGGAATCCAGATTTCGCTGGATGATTTTGGCACCGGACATTCTTCGCTGACCCGTTTACAGGATTATCCGGTCGATTGCATCAAGATTGACCGCAACTTTGTAGAACGCATGAACAGTGATCCTTCTGCTCTGGCCATTGTCAAGGCCATTACCCAGATTGGCTCCAGTATTGCACTGGATGTTCTGGTCGAAGGAATCGAGAATACAGAACAGCTGGATACCCTGATCCATTGTGACTGTCAGATAGGACAAGGATTCTATTTCTATCGCCCGATGGCCGGTGCTTCGGCCCAGGCCCTACTCCATCCAGCAGATCAATAAACGAATCACAAAGCCAGATTTAACGCACCCAGCGTACGATATAGTCTTCGATGTCATCTTCATGAATGTCGCTTTCACTCAGGCAGCGCCCTGCTGCCGACTTGCGTGCCTGAATCACACTTTCCCGTGAACCGCTAATCAGATAATGCCAGGATGGCAGGCTTTTTCCCTGCTCTACACGGCGATAGGCACAACTTGAAGGCAGCCAGTGAATCGTTTCCAGTTTCTCTGGGGTGAGCTGAATACAGTCCGGCACATATTGCAGACGATCCGGATAATTGGAGCAACGTGCAGTGCTACAATCCAGCAGTTTGCAGGCCACTTTGGTATAGGCAACTTCCTGAGTATCTTCATCTTCCAGTTTAATCAGACAACATAATCCACAACCATCACACAAGGCCTCCCACTCGACTTGCGTCAGTTCAGCAAGTGAATAGTTTTTCCAGAATTCGGGACGTAAAGTATCGCTCATGATCAGGCCGGCACATTCAAAAATCAGCTTATTATAGCAGCCAGAATCCTGCAGACCTACCGCCTTAAATTCTTATTACTATCACGTAAACTATTGTTAAATCATAGACAGTTCATCAACAAAACACTAACAGTCGCTAGAATCGTTTATTTCTATACTAAATTTGAAAATAAAAACACATGGAGAATATATATGTTTCGCTGGGCTATTATTTTTGCTGTTATTGCATTAATTGCAAGTCTACTTGGTTTCGGTGGCGTCGCAGGCTTGTCTAAGGATTTTGCAATTATCTTGTTGGTAATTGCGGTGATTCTTGCGATCGTTGGTTTTCTTTCGCGCGGCAAGGTCTAGATTTACGCTAGACCTTTTCAAAGCAAGTGTTAGCTTTCAAAAAAACAAGAGCCTTCTGGCTCTTGTTTTTTTTATGGGTATTTTAATGCTCTGTTTTGATCAAAAATACTTCTTTCAATATGAACTTAAGGTTTTAAATGACGTGGTCTAAAACCTGCCACCAGCAAGGCTGCAACATATGCCACCACACCCACGACACATAAGATCAATACTTCTAAAACACGCATCCATTGTGATACATCTGCGTTATACCAACTCAGGGCATAGGCCAGAGCTGCAATCATCACCACATTGGCAAACATGAATTGCAGGAAGATTTTTTTCCAGTGCGCCCCAAAACGGAAAATATCACGCTTATGCAGATAATAATAAAGCAGACCAGCATTGACCATCGCTGAACCTGTCGAGGCCAGCGCAAGGGCCATATGCTCCGCTTCCCAGTCAATCAGCTTGAACAAGCCGATAAAGATCACGTTCAGAATCGCATTGGCTGCCACAGCCATCAGACCGACACGCACCGGGGTTCTGGTATCCTGCTTTGCATAAAATCCGGGTGCAAAGACTTTAATCAACATAAAGGCAATCACACCACCGCTCATACATTGCAGTGCCAAAGCCGTCATCTGGGTATCTTCAAAGGTGAACTGACCACGTTCAAACAGAGCCTGAATAATCGGAGTCGACAGCATAAACAGCGCAATACTGGCGGGTAGGCCTGCCATCACAATCACTTTAGCTGCCCAGTCCATCATGCCACGGAATTTTTCTGGGTTCTGTTCAGTATGCCGTGCCGATAAGGATGGCAGAATCACGGTTCCAATCGCAACACCGATCAGACCCAGCGGCAATTCGGTCATACGCTCGGCACTATATAACCAAGATACCGAACCATCCTGCATGAATGAAGCCCAGATGGTATTCAGCAACAGGTTAATTTGCGTGACAGATACACCAAATAATGCCGGCAGCATCAACTTCATGATGCGATCAACGCCTTCATGCTTGAAGTCAATTTTCGGTGGAATCAGCAGATTTTTACGCCACAATTCAGGAATCTGGATCGCCAGCTGTAAAATACCGGCAATGATCACAGCCCAGCCCAGCGCCATAATCGGCTCGGCCATATACGGCGTAAGCCAGAGCGCTCCGGCAATCATCGCCGCATTCAGCAAGACTGGTGCAAATGCCGGGGTACTGAAAGAGCCATAACTGTTCAGAATACTGCTGGCAAAAGCCGTCAGTGACATGAACAACAAATAAGGAATGGTCAGGCGGAACATGTCGGTCGCCAGAGCGAATTTTTCAGGATCGCTATGAAAACCGGGCGCATAGATATACATGATCAATGGCGCAGCAATGATCGCGACCATGGTCAACGTGGTCATGACCGTGGCCAGACAGCCAAATACCCGGCTGATCAGGATCTGGACTTCAGTATGCGTGCGACTGGTCTTATATTCGGTCAGTACCGGAATAAACGCCTGTGAAAATGCGCCTTCGGCAAATAAACGCCTGAAAAAATTGGGGATACGAAATGCGACGACGAAAGTATCGAAGTCCTTACCAGCACCAAAGACATTCAGTAAAACAATATCTCGAACCAATCCCAGTACGCGTGACAACATGGTCATCGCACTGACAATGACGGTCGAACGCCAAAGCGCCATCCTATTCACCTAATGTATAAATTTGTGGCTATTGTAATGAAACTTTTGTCAGAAGTTCATTGCTTAATTTCATCGCTCAAGCGAGCTTGAGGTGTTTTTATAATGCTGTAACTGTGCACGAAAATCAGCCCAGTTAAAATACGGTCCTGGATCGGTCTTGCGACCCGGTGCAATATCTGAATGTCCGGCAATATGATGCTGAATCTTAGAATAATGTTGTTGCAGACAGGCCGTGACTTTTACCAAGGCCTGATATTGTTCAGTTTCAAAAGGCAAGTCATCACTGCCTTCCAGCTCGATCCCGATCGAATAATCATTACATTCTTTTTTGCCCAAGTACGTCGAGCGGCCGGCATGCCAGGCACGATCATTAAAATTGACAAATTGTAGCACTTCGCCAGACCGTAAAATCAGCAAATGGGTCGACACCTGCATCCCTTCAATGGTTTGAAAATAGGGATGTACTGACCAATCCAGCTGATTCTGAAAAAACTGTTCAATATAACCGCCGCCAAACTGTGAAGGTGGCAGGCTGATATTGTGAATCACCAGCAATTGAATCTCGGTCTGTTCTGGTCGCTGATTAAAATTGGGAGACGGGATTTGACGTGCACCGATTAGTTGCCCGTCCTTGACCTGAAACTCAGCTGCCTGTTGCATAAAACCGTTCTCCCCAAAAATAAAATCTGCAAGATCAGCATTGCAGCCGGCTTCATGCTAAAACTTTCAAGGACAAATCTCAATTCATCCCGGCAAACTGGATGAAAAATCGCTCATCTTTTATGTAACGGTGCTAAGATAAGGCGCAATTTTCACGGCTTAAAAAAGATACGGAAATACTCATGCGCATATCTCAAGCTTTGCTAGACCAGTCGATTCAGATCAATATTCAACAAGCACTTTCAGAAGATATCGGTGACGGTGATATTACTGCTCTGCTAACTCCTGAAGATGAACAGGCCACTGCCACCATCATTAGCCGTGAAGACATGGTTTTGGCCGGTCAGCCTTGGGTAAATGCCCTAATTCAGGCCTACGACCCGAGTGTTGAAGTGATCTGGCTGAAAAATGATGGTGATCAGGTTCAGGCCAATCAAACCTTTTTAAAACTGGCCGGATCTGCACGTAGCCTACTCACCGTGGAGCGCCCTGCGCTAAACTTTGTCCAGACGTTGTCTGCGGTTGCGACTAAAACCGCCCACTATGTCAAAGAACTGCAAGGTTTAAACACCAAACTGCTCGATACCCGTAAAACGCTTCCGGGTCTGCGTATTGCACAAAAATATGCCGTGGCTATTGGTGGTGGTCAGAATCACCGTTTGGGCCTGTTTGATGCCTTCTTGATTAAAGAAAATCATATTATGGCAGCGGGTGGTATTGCCCAGGCAATTGCCAAGGCCCATCAGATTGCACCCGGTAAGCCTGTCGAAGTTGAAGTGGAAACCTGGGATGAGCTGAATCAAGCACTCGAAGCCCAAGCTGATATCGTGATGCTGGATAATTTCAGTCAACAGCAGATGATCGACGCGGTGCAATATGTGGCCGGTCGCTGCAAACTGGAAGCCTCAGGTAATATCACGATTGATAATTTACGTGAAGTAGCGAGTACGGGCGTAGATTATATTTCCATGGGTGTATTGACCAAAGATGTCAAAGCTATTGATCTGTCGATGCGTTTCAATGCTTAAGCCTAAATGGGATAGATGACCGTAGAGGGTGCGAAGCACCCTTTTTTATTTTTAGAAAATTTTTTTGCGTATATTTTGCTCAATTTTCTATTTTAGATTTTAATCATCATCGTCGTCCCGATTACCTCGGCGATCGCGGTCATCATCGTCACCATCACGGTCGTTATATCTTCCGTTATCCTCATCACGATCCTGATTTAATACTGAACGCTCGTCATCTTCACGATTATTGCCCCAGTCACAGGCAGTTAATCCAAACACGCCCAGCAATGAAATTGCACAAAGCCACTGTTTCATGTCGCATTACCTCATTGTGATCTCGCCTGATCCAATATCGGTTTAAAACCGGTTCAGATATAGCCGATTCATGTCGGATTTTTGTCAGGAAGTTTTGTAATGCATTTTTTGGATACAGTTGCAGAGTGAAATTTCAGGCATAAAAAAACGCATCCGGAGATGCGTTTCTCAGCATGGGATGGATTACCAGCCTAAAGCTTCTTGCTGTTTTTTCACCAGTTCCTGGATGCCTTTCTCGGCCATTTCCAGCATGGCATTCGATTGTGCGCGGGTAAATGGTTTGTCTTCTGCAGTACCTTGAATTTCAATAAATTCACCGGCCTGAGTCATCACCACATTCAAATCGGTTTGACAGTTTGAATCTTCTTCATAGCAAAGATCCAATAAAACTTCATCTTTGAAAATACCAACAGAAACCGCAGCCACCAAACCTTTTAATGGATCATGTTTGATTTTTTTTCTTTCCAGCAAGACGTTCATGGCATCGACCAAGGCCACCGCAGCACCGGTAATCGCTGCAGTACGGGTACCGCCATCGGCCTGAATTACATCACAGTCGATAGTAATGGTATTTTCACCGAGTTTTTTCAGATCGACCATTGAGCGCAGGCTACGACCAATCAGACGCTGAATTTCCTGAGTACGGCCACTCTGTTTGCCACGTGCCGCTTCACGGTCACTACGGGTATGAGTTGAACGTGGCAACATGCCATATTCAGCCGTTACCCAGCCCTGGCCCTGACCTTTGAGGAAACGCGGTACAGAACTATCCACACTGGCAGTGCACAGTACTTTGGTATGACCAAATTCAACCAATACAGAGCCTTCCGCATAACGTGTATAGTTACGGGTAATTTTCACTTCACGTAATTGATCTAATGCTCGCTGGTCGATACGCATAATAAGTCCTGTATAGGTTCAAAATAATTGCGGCTCAGTATAGCAGAAGCCTTGGCCAAGATTAGGCAGCCGGATGATTCATTTACAAAGTCAATGCATCAGCTCGCTACGAGATGTCAAAATTCTGCCGATCTGTGGCACTACGATTTAATTTAATTTTTGCTAGACTAAAACTCCCTATGAGGGAAGCCAGTGACAGGAAACCCATTTATGTCCTTACGTGAAGATCGCAAGCAGCAAAGTCATCAGGCATTACTTGATGCGACACTGGCATTCAGCAGTCAGGGTCGTGCTTTCAGTACGATCAGTCTGCGTGAAGTTGCGAATGCGGTCGAACTGGTACCGACGGCGTTCTATCGGCACTTTCAGGATATGAACCAGCTGGGCCGGGAATTGCTGGATCAGGTTGCGATTCATATCAAGGGTGTCCTCAATCAGCTGGGACAGGCTTATTTGTATCAGCCGAATACCCGAACTCACACGGGACTTGAACTCTTTTTTCAGGCAGTCGAATACCATCCTGAACCCTGGATTTTTTTTGTGGCAGAACGTTGGGGCGGTTCGGACGTATTACGTGCCGGAATTGAACGGGAAATTCATTTTCTGGCTGAAGATGTCATGCATGAACTGGCCAAGATGCAATCTACCCGACATATTCAGGCACCACAGGACTTGCAGGCTCTGGCACAGATGCTGATTGAGCTGTCTCTGAACTGGGCCATGGGCTGGATTCATCTGCAGCATCAGGTTGATCCAGAGCTGCGCCGCGCTCAATCCAATGCCTTTAAAACCCAAAGCGTGCTACAGATGCAGCTCTTGCTACGTGGCATTTTGCACTGGTACCGGCGACCTGCCAAAACAGTTGAAACCGCAAGCCCTGTGCTCAATGAAGCGGTCATTCCCCCTGCCTAAATAAAAAAACCTGCATCATGATGCAGGTTTTTTTTACTGATCGTCAGTTCAGACTTATTTGGCTTTACGCTCTTTCTCGATCAGGTAATTCACCACCTGAATGACTTTGGCATCATTACCCTGCACAATATATTTACCATTCACGGTCACTGCCGGAACACCACTTAACTGATACTGAGCAGCCAGATTTTTGGCTTGGGCAATTTTCGAAGTGATCGGGAAAGATTTATAAGTGCTGTTAAATTTCGCTTCAGGAATACCATAGCGGGTATAGAACTTGGCCAATTGCGCCTGTTCTAAAATTGGACGTTGCTTATCATGAATATCATGGAATAATTGTAAATGTGCTTTTTGACGCACACCCAATGCTTCAGACACATAATAAGCACGCGCTGCCTGCTCCCAGAGTGGATTCATTGCAGCCGGCGTACGTACAAAACGTACATCTTTTGGTAATTTTTTCAACCAGCCCTGCATATGTGGTTCAAGCGCGAAACAATGACCACAGCCGTACCAGAAGAATTCACGTACCTCAATTCTGCCCGGTTTTTCGACTTTGACTGGTTTTGCAACCACCTGATAGTCCTGACCTGCCACAAAATTGGCCATAGCATTGCCTGAAAAGGCCAAAACAGATGCGGCAACAGCGCCTAAAAGGAATTTTTTCATTCGGATTATCGTCCTCTAAATCATTATGCTTAGTTTATGTGTTCACTATAAATCAATTATGCCGGTTTCGTTTTCATTCTGTGAACTTTTTTGCTGCTTTTATCGCTTTTTCTGCCAGAATCGCTACACTAAACCATCGAACTGATTTTCAAGGTTTTAAATCAGTTTCTCTGGCCATTCGGCACATATATATTTTTAGCTAATCATGACTGATTGAGGTGACACCGATGTCGCAATTGAATGTTGATCCACAAGAAATTGCCAAGTTTGAAGCATTTGCAGCTATATGGTGGGATCAGCATTCCGAGTTCCGCCCCTTGCACATGATTAATCCACTGCGTTTAAACTGGATTGATGAACATGCCGGAGGCCTGAGCGGCAAAAAAGTGCTGGATGTCGGCTGTGGTGGCGGTATTCTGGCCGAAAGCATGGCGCGACGCGGTGCCGATGTACTCGGGATTGATATGGGCGCAGCCCCTTTAAATGTGGCACGCATCCATGCCGAACAGGAAGGTGTGAACAATATTGAATATCGTCAGGTGCCGGTCGAGCAACTGGCAGAGGAACAGGCTGGCCAATATGACATCGTGACCTGCATGGAAATGCTAGAGCATGTGCCAGATCCGGCATCGATTATTCAGGCCTGTCACAAGCTGGTCAAGCCAGGTGGTCATGTATTCTTCTCGACCATTAACCGTAATCCAAAGTCCTATTTATTTGCGATTATCGGGGCAGAATATGTCTTGCGCATGCTGGCCAAAGGCACCCATGATTACAGCAAATTTATCAAGCCGTCTGAACTGGCACATGATATTCGTAACGCTGGTTTAAAGCTCAAAGACATGACCGGTCTGCACTATAATCCGCTGACCAAGCGTTATTGGCTGGCACCGAATGTTGATGTGAACTACATGGTTTATACCGTGAAAGATAGCGCAGCAGAGACCACAGCATGAAAGCCGTTTTATTTGACCTCGATGGAACCCTGATTGATACCGCTGCCGATTTTATCCGAATTATCCAGCAGATGTGCCGTGAAGAAGGCCGCCCACTGGTTGCACCCGAGCTGATTCGTACCCAGGTCTCCGAAGGCGCTCGCGCTATGGTGAAACTGGTTTATCCGGAACTGCAACTAGAAGATCCGGTCTTTCTGCAACACCGTCAGCGCTTTCTGGACATGTACGGCGCAGATATTGCGGTCGATACCGATCTGTTTGATGGCATGTATCCATTACTTGAACAGCTAGAGGAAAATGACATTCCTTGGGGGATTGTGACCAATAAACCGCGCTGGCTCAGCGAGGCTTTACTGCAAGCGCTGAACCTGAGTGAACGCTGCGCAGTGCTGGTATGTCCGGAAGATGTCACTCGGACCAAACCCGATCCTGAACCGATGTATCTGGCAGCCAAGCAACTGAATCTTGCCGCGGAAGACTGTATCTATGTCGGAGATCATCCCCGAGATATTGATGCCGGCCGTCATGCCCAGATGCTGACCATTCTGGCTGCTTATGGTTATTTGCCGTTGCAATACAAAGACGATTTAAACGCCTGGCAGGCCGACCATATCGTGCATACTGTGACAGAATTACATCAATTGATTCAGACACTAGTACTGAAGCAGCATACTGCGGTATCTTGAACGCTTAACACTAAATAATAAGAAGTGAGGAGGTAGATAATGAAATATTCAGCATATCAACCTCGCCCCGATCTGCTCAAGGATCGTATCATCCTAATCACAGGTGCGGGCGATGGCATTGGACGTGCAGCAGCAATCAGTTATGCCTTGCATGGCGCAACTGTGGTGCTGCATGGGCGTACCTTAAACAAACTCGAAGTCATTTATGATGAAATTGAAAGTTTGGGTGCGCCGCAACCTGCCATCTTGCCGCTACAACTATCGAGTGCGTCAGAACGTGATTATGAGCTTTTGCTCGATACGCTAGACCGTCAGTTTGGTCGTCTGGACGGCATTCTGCACAATGCCGGCATTTTAGGCGAACGGGTTCCCTTGGCGGATTATCCGGTCAATGTCTGGGATGATGTGATGGCGGTCAATCTGCGTGCACCCTTTGTCATGACCCAAGCGCTGTTACCGTTATTATCCAAATCCGAACATGCTTCTGTGGTTTTTGCCAGCTCAGGTGTAGGCCGCGAAGCCCGCGAACGCTGGGGTGCGTATTCGGTTTCTAAAATTGCTATTGAAGCGGTAAGCCAGTTATTTGCCAAAGAGCAGGTACATCCGAATATCCGTTATAACTGCATCAATCCCGGGGCAACGCGGACTGCCATGCGCGCCAAGGCCTATCCGAATGAAGATCCGAAAACCCTGCCTACCCCCGATTCAATCATGCCGGCTTATCTATATTTGATGGGTAATGACAGCCTGCATATGAATGGCCAGAGTATTGATGCACAGGATTAAATTATTCTGTCTGTCATTCAGGGAGCAATCGCTCCCTTTTTATTTCATTTTTAGTCATATTCAGCGCATAAATCTTAAGTAAGTTCACCCCGCTCGCATTGAGTTTCATTAAAATAACAGCATACTAAGCCCCACTATATTTCACTCGAGTGCATCATGACTGAATTAAACAATATTACGGTGACCCATTTAAACGATGGCATGGTGTCGCTGCTGATTGATCAACAGCCTATTTCAGAGAAATACGGCACCAAGTTTGAAGCCAGTATCGTGGATGACATCAAAGCACTCGAAAATGCTCAGAAACTCAAATTGTTCGAGCAATTTGTATTTTCACATCAGGATCTGAATTTTGAACATGCCTATTATTATGTGACTGGCATTGAAAAATTAGACGACAGTTATCGTCTGGCCAAGCATTTTGTTTATCGCATTAAAATTGAAGGTCAGCCAGAAATCGAACATGTCATCAGCAATCAGGGCAAAGCCATGACGGCCGAGGATGTACGTGCCTTTATTCAGGCGCATGTGCAGAAATCACTCAACGATTATACTGACCTGAACTACGCTTATTAAAAGTCGGGTCATTGAATAATCTTGGGCACTTTTCGATAAAGTGCCCTTTTTTTCTTAAAATCCTGCAAAAATAACAATAAATCGGATTTACATATTAAATATATAAAATTATACGGTTTTCCAAATTAAACTGATTGGACTATGCTTTCTTGAATCACAGATAGATCAAATCAGGAGCGCAGCATGGCTGACCAAAAACGTAAAATTGAAACAATTCACCGGATTGAACAGTTGCAGTTATCTGAAGCATTGATTGTGGCACTCGATGATGCCCTACAAGCTGAATCCGTGGCTGACGCGATTCAGTCCTTACAAGGTTTGGCAGAGCAATGGAATTAATCTCAAACTAAACCGGCAAAATTCTTTGTCGTTTCATTAAATCATGAACTTTTTTCTCGCTGACTCAATGCTGTTTTTTTGAGCTAAATCATCGATTTTCGCTTGCATGTTGGCCCTTGCTTTGATGAGATAAGGACATGGCTCGGTAGGCTACTTTATAGAAGTGATGCCGTCGCATATAGTCATGTAAAAATATGACATCATCATAATATCTCTGCATTTGTTATAAAAATTGTGCCTGTTCTTCACAGTTTCTCTGCAATTTTTCCGTACATTAGGCGCTGTAGAAGATGAACAATTTAATGAGGGTTCAACATGAAAAAGGTTTTGGTGGCACTGGCAATTTCTTGCAGTACATTCATGCTGAGCAATGTCGTCATCGCTGCCCCTCATTTCAATGATGAATCCCGTATGGATTCACGTCATGGTCATGACAAGAAGAAAGCCCGTGAGTTCCGAGAGGAAGAGCAACAGGATAACCGCCGTATGCGTGAAGAACGCGGGGTGAAACGCCTGCAACAGTTACGCTGGCAGCCGGGTTATGTGATGCCGCAGCATTATCGTGGCAATGGCTATAAAGTTGAATATAAAGACCATCGCCTGCCTCGACCTGACCGCAAGCAGCAATGGTACAAAGTCAATAATGACTATATTCTGGTGGATTCTGAAAACAACAGTATTATCCGGATCGTGGGTGACTAGTTCATAAGTGCATTCAAATTTAATCTTCTTTAAGGCCCAACGATGTTTGGGCTTTTTTATTTCACTGGCTGAAAATTTTTTATTCGCAAATCTCGCTGCTTTTCCAGTTTTGAGACTACGTGATTCATCTACTAAATTTCTTCATGAATTTAACAATTTAACTAAATAGCCCTCACGCTTTCTATGTACTTGTTCGCTAATTTAGTCTCATCGAAATTAGATATACATTTTAAGGTGAGAGCCATGAAAAAAGTCTTAACTACAATCGCGTTATCTCTAAGTGCTTTGTTAGCTACTTCTGCAATGGCAGCACCACAGCATGACTCGCGTTATGACCATAATTCACATAAATCGGCACCACACTGGAATGCCAAAGATAGCAAGAAATGGAATGACGACCGTCGCTGGAATGATGACCGCCGTCATAACAACCGTATGGTCAACCCAAGCCGTGACTGGCGCGTAGGCCAAACTCTACCTCGCCAATATGACAACAACCGTTTTGAAGTAAGTGATCGCGAAGCACGCCGTTTGCCAAATACCGGTCGTTTCCAGCAATGGTACAAGGTCAACAATGACTACGTTCTGGTCAATGAGCGTACCAACAAAATTGTACGAATCATTAACTAAGCTTTCTCCATTACTGCTCGTCTTGCAGACACCTGAAGTCCCCTTCAGGTGTTTTTTTATATCTGCACTTCCACTTGCATTTTTTTTCATTAGAATCAAAGCTGGATCTTCAATCATTGAAATGGGCACAGCATGACTTCAGCAGAAACGTCACAAAGCACAACTTTGCAATATGTGCACTGGTTTCGCCATTCTGCGCCTTATATCAATGCGCACCGCAATAAAACCTTTGTAATCATGTTTGATGGCGAAGCCGTCTTAAATGATAACTTTCAGCATATTATTCACGATATTGCTTTATTACATTCTTTGGGCATTCGGCTGATTCTGGTACATGGTGCACGTCCGCAAATTAACCAGAATCTGGCTCAAAGCCAGATTACGACGCCTTTTTACCAGCAGCGTCGGGTCACCACACGTGAATCTTTAAGCTGCGTGATGAATGCCGTCGGTTCGATCCGCCTACAAATTGAAGCACTGCTGTCTATGGGACTGGCCAATTCGCCGATGTATGGCGCCCGGATTGATACCGTTTCAGGGAATTTTGTCACCGCCAAGCCGTATGGCATCCGCGATGGTATCGATTTTCAGCTGACCGGTGAAGTGCGCGCAGTTGATACCGATGCGATTCAGCGCCATCTGGACAGTCATAATATTGTGGTGCTTGGCCCGACCGGTTATTCCACCACCGGAGAAGTCTTTAATCTGCTGGCTGAAGAGGTGGCTACCAAAACTGCGATTCGCCTCAAGGCAGATAAACTGATTTTTCTCGGTAAGCAGCATGGCCTGATGGACAGTAACGGCCAGCTCAAACGTGAAGTGACACCGCAACAGCTGGATGATTTTATTCCAGTCGAGCAAGATGCACTGGAAAGAGGACTACAATTAAAAGCCGCACAGGAAGCCTCAATGAACGGCGTACATCGGGTGCATCTGATTTCTTATGCCTATGATGGTGCCCTGCTGGAAGAGCTGTTCACCCGGGATGGTTCCGGAACTCTGGTCACCGATGCACATTATGAAGAAGTGCGGATGGCCGATATTCAGGATGTAGGGGGTCTGATCGGTTTGCTGCGTCCACTGGAAGAAGAAGGCATTCTGGTCTATCGTTCGCGTGAACGTCTGGAAAATGAAATCAACCAGTTTGCCGTAATCGAACGGGACGGCATGATTCTGGCCTGTGCCGCCCTTTATCCGATTCCGACTACGGGTGATGAATTGCGTTCTGCAGAAATTGCCTGTGTTGCGGTACATCCAAGTTATCGCAAGTCTAATCGGGGCAGCCAGATTCTGCATTATCTTGAAGAAAAAGCCAAAAGCATGCAGATTCAGCAGCTGTTTATTCTAACCACCCGCACCGCGCACTGGTTTCTGGAACAGGGCTTTGAACCGGCTTCAGTCGATGATTTGCCAGATGCCCGTCAGGCTTTTTATAATTATCAACGTAATTCAATTGTTTGCAAAAAGTCACTTTAAAGTGGCTTTTTCTTTCAGTGCTTTAGCTTAATTTCAGATAAAGATATCTGACAATCTCGATTTAAATTTTCAAATTCTATTACTGGTTTTTAGCTAAACATATCAACAGATCAGATTTAAAAAAATAACTATAAATTTCATAAGTTTGATTAATTTAAATATTAAATCTTCATTTTTATATAAATCACTTTTTCGCATAAGTTTTGCGCTTTTTTATTTATCTTTTTTCTTCATTAGAAATTCCTGAATAGTTATTTTTTTAGAAAGGCGGATTCAAGCGGCAAGTGCAACAGTATAAAAACCAGCCATAACATCACTGGGCGTATACCATCCCAGTGTCTTTCTGGGGCGATTATT